>CABXPS010000007.1 GCA_902514095.1 uncultured marine group I thaumarchaeote
CAAAAGGTTCTACTCCTACAATGAATTCCACTTCAAAAGCTGTACTGGATTGTCTTAGACAGACATTCAGTCAAGGATGATAAAAATGGCAAATGCATATCTTGTTGTTAGAATTAAAGGTCAAGCAGATTGTCCATATTGGGCAACAACTACTATGAATTTATTAAAATTAGATAAAAAATATCGTGCAACAATTTTACCTGTCAAGGATAATACTTTGGGAATGTTACGTAAAGTACAACACTATGTTTCTTGGGTTGAAATTGATGCATCATTAGCACAAGAATTAATTGAAAAGAAAGCACGAAAAGGTGGATATCAAAAAATTACTGATGAGGATCTAAAAGAGCTTGGATTTGCAAATGCTGCAGAACTTGGAACTGCTTTGGCTGATGGAAAAGCTACATTATCAAAATTATCTCCACTAAAACCTTGGTTTGCTTTAGCACCTCCAGTACATGGATTCAAAAGAAGCACCAAGAAATTATATGGACAAAAAGGTATTCTTGGTGATAATAAAGAACTTGATACTATCGTTAGGAGAATGATTTAACATGGCAACTAGATTAAGAAAGACTCGAAGACTTAGAGGTGGTAGACACATGGGATGGGGACAAGTAGGTCAACATCGTGCAAGCGGTCACAAAGGCGGTCTTGGAATTACTGGTATGAAGAAACACCATAGAAGTACTATGATAAAAGAAGATCCAAACCATTATGGTCATGAACCTCCAGCAGTACCTCATCCAAATATTATAAAAAAATGGGCTAGTGTTAGAGATTTAGATGATTTGTTCACCAAATTTGGTAAAGAAGAAGGTGGAAAGAAAGTTGTTGATCTTGAAAGTGCAGGATACGAAAAACTTCTTGGTGGTGGAAAAATTACTAATGGATACTCTGTTAAAGTTCAACAATTTACTACGTCTGCTGAAGAAAAATTAAAATCTGTTGGCGGTGAAATTTTTCAATCTATATCCGAAGAAAAAATCCCTGAGGCTTAGGTAACTGAAAATGGCTGAAGGTACTTTAACTTCTATGATTAGAAAAATGGTTTTCAAAGCAGAACCATACTTACCTCAAGTTCCAAAACCAAAAAAGAAAATCCCTCTACAGGTTAGATTACTTTGGTGTGGAGTATGTTTACTTATCTACATGGTAATGGGCCAAACTCCATTATTTGGAGCAACAGCCCCTGAATTTGATTTCCTAGCATTTGCTAGAGTTATTTTTGCATCCCAACAAGGTACTTTAATTGAATTAGGAATTGGGCCTATTGTAACAGCTGGACTTTTGATGCAATTGTTGAGGGGATCTGATATTTTGAAATTTGATTTCAAGAAACCAGAAGAAAGAGGTATTTTTCAAACTGCAACAAAAATGGTAACTTACATTGTAATTGTAGCTGAATCTATTGTCTATGCTGTAGCAGTTTATGGTGGACCATCTGAACCGTTTGTTCTGTATGTGATTATAGGGCAGTTGATGGCGGCGTCGATCATAATTATGTTCTTAGATGAATTAATCCAAAAAGGCTGGGGACTTGGTAGTGGAATTAGTTTATTCATTATGGCAGGTGTTGCTCAACAAATTCTTTGGAGTCTGTTTAGTCCATTACCTGCGGGTGATGGTGGAATGATTGGTATAATTCCATATATTATAGAATCCTTAACTGGTAGTGGTGATCTTGGAAATGTATTATTCCGTTCAAATCAACTGCCGAGTATTTTTGGACTTTGTCTTACTGCTGGGATAATTTTGATACTTGTATTTACTCAAGGTATGAAAATTGAAATCCCAATTGTTTCTACAAAATATAGAGGATTTCAGGCTGTATATCCTATCAAAATGATGTATGTTTCTAACATTCCAGTAATTTTAGCATCTGCATTAACTGCAAACGCGGTGTTTGTATTCCAAATGATTTGGTCAAACTTTAACCCGCGTAACAATAACTTCTTTGTGAATTTTATAGCGCAATTTGATCCTACTAGTCCTTCTACTCCTGTTGGTGGACTCATTTACTATGTCACACCACCTCGTGGTTTAGATGTTGCAGCCTTAGATCCAATGCGCGGAGTAGGATATGTTTTGTTTATGATTGGAATTGTAGTTGTATTTGGTAAACTATGGGTTGAACTTGGTGGTTTATCGCCAAAGAGTGCAGCTCAAAACTTACTTGATGCAGATGTACAAATTCCTGGATTTAGAAGATCAAATAAACCAGTTGAAGCATTACTAAACAAGTACATTCCATCTGTTACAATTATTGGCTCATGTATTTTGGGTCTTTTAGCAGGAGTATCTGATGTTCTTGGTGTATTTGGATCTGGAATTGGAGTGTTACTTATGGTAGATATTATGATTAATTATTACACACAATTAGTTAGAGAACAAGTAGAAGTTGTTATGCCGCGGTTGGGTGCCATACTTGGTAGAAAATAAAAAAATTCTCATGGTTGGAATCCCAGGTGTTGGGAAAAGTACTTTGTTAACAACAATGGTTGAAATCTTAAAGAATCATCAAAAAAATGTAGTTGTAATTAATTATGGAAGTTTAATGTTTGATGTTGCTAAAAAAAATGGATTAAAAGATAGAGACGATTTAAGACAATTGTCTGTAACTGAACAACAACGTCTTCAAAAAATTGCTGCAGAAACAATTGCTACTCATAATGAAGAAATTGTAATCATTGATACTCATGCATTCATTAATTCCCCTGAAGGATATTATCCTGGACTACCTGAACATGTTTTGAAAATTATTAAACCTAGCAATTTTGTTTCTGTCTCTGCCAAGCCTGAAGAGATTTACAATAGAAGAATGAAAGATGACACTCGAAATAGAGATAAAATAACACTAGCTAATATTAAGAAGGAACTTGATTATCAAACTGGTATGATTTCTGCATGCGCTGTACTTACGGGCTCGCCAGTCAGACATGTTTTTAATAGTGAGGGAAAGATTGAAGAGGCAGCAGATAAAATAATCAAGGCAATAGGACTGTAAAAAATGGATTTTAACTTTATTCTACTCTTTATCGACTCAGCACTTCTCCAATTACCTGATTTTCTAGGTGGCGAAGGTAGAATGGCACTTGGTGCTGAACCTGAAGATGCATGGGTTAAGGGTTTGATTCTTACTATGTTTGCTGTAACTGGATTTGGCATTTTGCTTAATGTTTTCAATTCCGCAGTTAGAAGAAAAATGGTTGATCAAACTAAACTAAAACGAATTATGAAGGAAACTAAAGCATGGCAAAAAGAAAGAATGGCTGCAATGAGAGCTAAAGATACTGCAAAATCTGCAGAACTAGGAAAAAAATCTTCGTACATGAACAAAATGTCTATGGAGATGATGCAAATGAATATGCGACCAATGATGATTACCTTTGTACCTTTAATTCTAATCTTCTATCTTGTTTTGCCAGTACTATTCACTTACACTGTAGCTATTTCTCCAATACCACTTAATGTGATTCCTGGAGATATGTTCCAACTAACTTGTAATGCAGAACAAGCTTTAGATACAACACACATCTGTTTTGGTAAAGAAAATCATATAATGCTCTGGGCTTGGTACTTCCTTTCTTCTATTGCATTTAGTGGAATCATAATGAGACTTACTAAAACCTCAATGGATTTAGGTTGACAAAATCTATTGTCATATCTGGCCCTCCTGCAGTCGGAAAAACCACTGTTGCTAAAGGATTAGCTAAAGAATTTAATTTTCAATATCTCAGTGGTGGAGATGTTTTAAAAGAGATGGCCAAAGAACAGGGATTTAATTCTGATGGTGATGATTGGTGGGACACTCCAGAAGGAATGCAATTTTTAAATCAACGTGAACAAAATTCTGAATTTGATAAAAATTTAGATAAAAAATTATCTGACTTGTTTAATCAGGGTGGTATGGTGATTACTAGTTATACATTACCTTGGTTAATTGAAAATGGTGTGAAAATATGGCTAGAAGGTTCTCATGAGAGTAGTACCAAGAGAATGCAATCTCGAGATAATATGAGTTCAGAAAATGCATATGAGATAACAAAAGCTCGTTTTGATAAAAATAAAGCATTATACAAAAAACTCTATGGTTTTAGTTTTGGTGAAGATAAGGACGTATTTGATGTAATCATTAATACTGATAATTTAACTGCAAATCAAGTAATTGATGTTACAACAGAAACTGTGAGAAAACTACTATGACTCTAAAACAACTTGAGAATCTAATTGAAATTGATCAGGATGTTACTGATGATGCTTATGGAACATATTATGATAAACGAACTATTGAGCAATTATTGGACAATGGACTTATTCTTTTAGATAAACCTCCAGGACCTACAAGCCATGAAACTGTAGCATGGACAAAACGAATTTTGAAACTTGAAAAGATTGGTCATAGTGGGACTTTGGATCCTCAAGTTTCAGGGGTTCTACCATTAGGATTAGGTGAAGCAACAAAAGCCCTAGGAGTTTTACTATATGGTCCTAAAGAATATCATGCATTAGGTAGACTGCATTCATTACCATCTAAGGAAAAACTATCTGAAATAATCCAAATGTTTACTGGTGAACTTTTTCAAAAACCCCCTCAACGTTCTGCTGTTGTTAGACAAACTAGAACTAGAACTATCTATGAATTAGAAGTAATTGAACAAAAAGAAAGATTGCTATTAACTAGAATTTTATGTGAAGCTGGAACCTATATTCGAAAATTATACTATGATATTGGTGAAGTTTTAGGCCCTGGAGCAACAATGGTTGAATTAAGACGAAGTAGAGTTGATCAATTTCATGAAAAAGATGGTTTAGTAACTTTGCATGAATTGGCTGATGCATTTGCTATTTGGGAAGAAAAAAAAGATGATACCAAATTAATGCAAATGATAAAACCAGTTGAATTTGCTCTAAGTGAATTAAAATCTGTAGTAATTCGTGATTCTGCAGTTGATGCAATGTGCCATGGAGCTCAACTTGCAATTCCTGGTATTTTACAAATATCTTCACATTTGAAAGCAGGTGATATTGTTGGAATTTATACACAAAAAGGTGAAGCTGTTGCATTAGCTGAATCCACAATGGATGAAGAAGAGATTCGTGATGTTACCAAGGGATATGCATTTGTCACAAAAAGAATAATTATGGCCCCAAATACATATCCAAAAAAATGGCGAACAAAACCAACTGCTCCGAAGGATTAAAACATCCTACATTTATTTTCAAAGAAGTGTTAACAAAAAGTCTCGTTATTTTTATTGGTATTGGAATAGTTGCTGGATTTGCATTTGGTGTTTATCTTATTGATTTTAAAACCACCACTCAATTAGTTTTTGTTGAAGGATCTTCTATTTCTGTAGTTACTGAAAAATTTGATTTTAAACAAGATGAATTAATCCAAATTAAAATTATAAATTCTGGAACTAACGCATTAACTTTTTCAGATTCATCATATGGTTTGAAAATTACTGGATTATCTGGAATCTTGATGTATTCTCCTATATCTACTCAAGTAATTTCTATTCTTGATCCTGGTGATGAAATTATTTTTTCATGGGATCAAATTAAAAATGATGGTGATATTGCATTGGATGGCGTTTACAAAATATCTGTTAAAGGTATGGATGTAGATGGAAATAATGTAGAAAAATCAACTACTGTAACAATTTGGAAGTAATTTTTCTATCTAGTAATAACATAATTTATAATCACATTTTATGAAATAGAATTGTCGCAAGACTTCTGCCGAGGTCGCCTAGCCTGGTAGGGCGCGCGCCTGGAAATTGTTTAACCATAAAGCGCGTTCTCGCAAGGGAACGGGAGTTCAAATCTCCCTCTCGGCGCCATTTTTTATTTTTCTAATTTTTCAATAATATCATTAAATTTCCAAGGTCCACATTGTGCCCCTATGTCTTCACTTTCAAATAGACCCTTTTTGTGTAGTTGATTTATTACATGTGCTGAAAACGGTAATGCTCCTGTTGCCCCTGGTGAATTATAATTTAAAATATGAAATGATGTCTCCTCCTCAAGTAAAATCACATCTGGAACAAACTTTCCATTTTCATTAATTACTGATGATCTAATTCCTGCAGTTCCTTTTTCTGTAATTTCTTTTGGATTAATTTTTGGTAAGAATTTATTTACTCTTTCAATCATTACTGATTTTGACATTGATGATTGTATTTCACTAAAAGCTAGTTCCTGAAATTGTTTGTCAAATATTGCTTTTCTTGCACCTGAACCAAGCATTTCAAATACTTTTGGTATGAATTCTTTGATATTTTCTGCAGTATCATATCCATATGGACTAAAGACTGGAACTGCATTTGGTCCAATTTCACAACTTCCATCAACTCGAATTATCCAATGAGGATCTAAAAATGGATAATCTGGGAATTCTGGAACCGAATAGACACTGGTTTTAGTTAAACTATGATACTTTTTTGGAGTTTTCCAATATTCTCCTCTAAAATGTACGTCTGTAAGGTTTTTTGCAACTTCGATATTATGTGCAATATCGATTGCCTTACCTCCTGCGGCATTAATCAAAAAATCTGTAAAAATTTTATGATCCTCATTAATTGTTATTTCCCATTTGTCATTGATTTTTTTTATTTGAGTTACTTTTTTGTCCAAAAGAAAATCAATTCCATTTTTTTTACTATCTTTCATGATTGAATTTGTTAGTATAGAATAATCTGTTGAACCATCTCTATGTGCATAAAGAGCTGCCTCGCATTTTATTTCTGGCTCAATTTTCTTAAGTTTTGTTTTATCTATTAGTTCAATGTCTTTTTCTTCAATTCCATTTTGTTTTCCCCATTTTAGATATTTTTCAAGAATTTTAATTCCTTTTTCATCTAGTGCGACTTCTATTACTCCGTCTTCTTTGAATGGTAAATTTCGCAATTTGGAATATTCTTTCCACATTTCATAACCATGAAATGCAGCATTTGCAAATAGTTTTTTCTTTTCAGGATCGTATAGATATGGTGCATGAACTTTTCCCGTGTTTCTACCACTAGTATGATGTGCAACATTATGTTCTTGCTCGATAACTGCAATTTTTTTTGATTTATTTAGAAATGATAAAAAATATGAAAGTGAAGTTCCTAAAACACCTCCTCCAATTATTATCAAATCAAAATTATCTTTCAATTAGTTTTAGTTTGTGCTATCTGATATTAAATTAAATCTATGACACTTAAGATTAATATCTAATATAATTTTTAATTTTGTTATGATGCCAGATAAATGCTCAGTGAGTGAAGAAGGAAAGCAATGTGCTAATCCTCCTGAATTTATTGTATCTATTGTTGATGGTAAGGATGAGTATATGTTTGGATTAACTTGTCAGAAACATAAATCCGTCGTATCTGGTAAGCTTGAAATTTTACAAAATGAAGGAAAAATTCATAATGGTAAAATTAGTTTCACTCCAGTAAAATCAGTAGGGACAGATTGTGTTCATGGTGATGTTGATGATTTTGTTCAAATTGATATGAAAAAATTATAATAATTTACTTTTTTTAAATAATTATTGCTTTTTGAACTATTATCTGATATAATCAAAGTTGATGATGTCTTATTAATTACAAAAAATATTGGCACAACGTGCGAAATTCGTAGCAATCATCTTGCTATACGACAAAAAGAAAAATGGATTACAATTGGAGATAATGATGGTCCCGCACACATGCATATCAATTCTGAGATGATTAAATCTGCAGAATTTATTCAAGAACAACGACCTGATAAAATTAGTTTTAGTGTGAGATTTTTTGATGAAAATGATGAACGTATTGTGGCTGCATTTTTTACAAAGATGTATGATGAATCAAAAAATTTGATTTATGTGAGAAAAGATCTCTATGATTCATTACAAAACAAATATTCTTCTAAAATTAAATTTTAAAAAAAAATCTTGTCTGAAAAAGACAAGCAAAAAAGTATCAGTCTTCTGACTCTTTTTTCTTTTTGTCTTTTTCAGTTTGTATTTTTGCTAATTCTAATTCTTCGTTAGTATGTTTGAATTTTTTCAACTTGTTATTATTTTATAATTTCAATATAAAAACTCAACATTTTAGTATGACCTAACTTACGCGTGATAATCAATATCCAATAGAATAAATTGGTTTTTTACCCTTCATTCCTAAAATTAAATTTTCAATAGTTATCTCTGCCATTTTTATTCTAGTTTCTTTTGTAGAACTTCCTACATGTGGTGCTAATACTATGTTTTCTAATTTGATAAATGGATGGTTTTTGTTTATTGGTTCTGTCTCAAATACATCTAAACCTGCACCTGCAATTATTTTTTGTTTTAATGCCACTCCAAGATCTTTTTCATTTACAACCTTACCTCGTGATGTATTTATTAGAAATGCGGTATTTTTCATTTTTTTAAAAATTTCCATATCAAACATTTGATTGGTTTCTTTTGTATGTGGAACATGAATTGATATTATGTCGCTTTGAGTAATTAATTTGTTAAATGTAGTATAGTTTACTCCTAATTTTTTCTCTTTAGTTTTTAAAATTTGTTTTCTATTGTGGTATATTATTTTCATATCAAATGCCTTTGCTCTTTTTGCAAGTATTTTGCCAATTCTACCTAGACCAATTATGCCTAAAGTTTTACTCTGAAGATCTAATCCTACATAATCATATGCTCCGTAGATTTGTTTCCACTTTCCTTTTCTGATAATTCTATCTCCCTCTGAAATTCTTCTTAGTGAATCAAGTAATAATGCAAAAGCCATATCTGCCGTTGCATTTGTTAAAACTTCTGGAGTATATCCAACTCTAATTTTATTTTCTTTTGCAAATTGTGTATCTATGTGATCATATCCTACACTGTATGTGCTGATTACTTTGAGATTTTTTGCTGATTGAATTATTTCTTTATCTATTTTATCATATGGAAAACAGATTAAACCATCTACTTCTTTAATTTTACATTTTAATGTTTTTTGAGGTATGGGTATTTTTCCTGTATGGATTTCGACTTGAAATTTCTTTTTTAACTCTTTTAATGCAAAATCATGTAATGTTCTTGTAAGAAATATTTTTTCTTTCATTAGTCTTCAGATTTGTCTTAAACCATTTATACGATTTCCTTGTATCTTTATCATGTCTTCTAGCATTGAAGAAGAAGAATTTGCTATTTGTGTGGATTGTGGTAATTCTATTGAAAAATGTGTATGTGTTTGTCCATATTGTGGTGAACGTGATAAATGTGAATGTGCATTATTTGATGCAGCTACAGGTGGATAATTGAATAATTCTTTATCATGTGGTTATTATTTGAAAAAAGGTTGTGAATATCTGTGAGATCCACTGATTTTACTTGGTTAATTGGTGGACCGCAAGGTAGTGGAGTAGAATCTGGCGCAAATATTTTTTCCAAAGTTTGTGCACAAATGGGCTATCAGATATTTGGTAAAAGAGAATTTTATTCAAATATCAAGGGTGAGCACAGCTATTTTACAGTTAGAGTTTCTGATGAAAATATTCATTCTAATGTCAATGCCGTTAACTTGATGGTTTCATTTGATGCTGAAACAATATTTCGTCATTTTGATGAAATTGTATCTGATGGTGGAATTATTTATGATTCTGAATTAGAAAATATAGATACTGATAGAGTTAGAACTCTGGATGCTCCCTTCAAAGAAAGATTACATAAATTTCTAAAATCAAAAAATAAACCATTTACTATTGCCGGAGTACTAGAAACTGCTAAAGAAAATGGCATAAAACTCTATCCTGTATCTTTCAAAAATCTGCTAACAGAACTTTCTGAAGAACTTGACAATCCTAGAATGCGTGGTTTAGTTAGAATGTACAACGTACTTGGTGTTTCCCTATCTCTAGGATTGATCAACATGCCATCTACTTCTTTAGTTGATTCTATTGATGATATATTTTCCAAAAAACCAAAAATTGCAGAGATGAATAAAAAAGCTGCAATCTTTTCTTATAATTATGCATCAAATAATTTTGAAAATTTTTCTCATAATCTAACTGGTATACAAAAACAACCTGATACAATTCTTGTTCAAGGTCACTTTGGAACTTCACTTGGTAAAATGGTTTCAGGTTGTAGATTCCAATCTTATTACCCAATTACTCCTGCTTCTGATGAAAGTGTTTATTTGGAATCCAATGAAATCTTAGAAATTGAAAATGATAGACCTGGTTCTACTATTGTTATTCAAACTGAAGATGAAATTTCTGCAATAGGTATGATGATTGGTGCTTCCCTTACTGGAACTCGTTCATCAACATCTACTTCTGGTCCTGGATTTGCATTAATGACTGAGGCACTTGGCTGGGCTGGAATTAATGAGGTTCCCATTGTAATTACTCTATACCAAAGAAGTGGACCCTCAACTGGTTTGCCTACTCGTCATGGTCAAGATGATTTACTTTTTACTGTATTTGCTGGATGTGGTGATTTTCCAAAAATAGTTTATGCTTCAGGTGATATTGAGGAGAGTTTCTATGACACTGGAAATTGTTTTAATTATTCTGACAAATATCAAATTCCTGTAATTCACATGATGGATAAATTTTTGTCAAGTTCTGTTGTAACTTGTAAAAAATTTAATCCCAAGAAAATTTCAATTGATCGTGGTAAATTATTAGATGAAGTTGAAGGTGAATACAAAAGATTTGCTTTTACTGATGATGGACTATCTCCACGTTCTAAACTTGGAATGGATAATGGTGTATTTTGGAATACTGGTGATGAGTCTGATGAATATGGACACATCACAGAAGATCCACAAATTCGTATTAAGATGATGGATAAGAGAATGTCTAGATTAGATTTAGCATTAGCATCTATTCCAATAATTCAACAAGCAGTATCATTTGAAGTTCATGATTACACAATAATTTCTTGGGGTTCTACAAAGGGTCCTATTCTTGATGCACAAGATATGTTAAAAAAAGAAGGCATTGATATTGGTTTTGTCCAAATTAAATTGCTGCATCCTTTTCCTACCGAATATGTTAAATCTTTACTTCAGGATGCTAAAGTATTGATTGACATTGAAGCAAATCATTCTGGACAATTAGGTAAGATTTTCAAACAAAATATTGCTAGAGAAATTGATTATCATATTTTGAAATATACTGGAAGAGGAATGACAAGTACTGAAATTTATGATTCACTAAAGAAAATTGTGCAAAATAAAGCTGCAAAAAGGGAGATTCTTAGTCATGGTGCTTAAACTTGCTGATTACAAGACAGATGTACATAATGATTGGTGCCCAGGATGTGGTGATTTTGGAATTGTAAATGCATTACAAATGGCACTAGCTGAGATGGGAATTGAGCGTGATAAAGCTACGATTTTTTCAGGAATTGGTTGTTCTGGAAAAACATCTCATTTCATCAACACATACGGCGTTCACACATTACATGGTAGAGTTCTAACTTTTGCTCAAGGTGGTAAACTTGCAAATCCTGACATGACTGTTGTTGCAGTTGGTGGGGATGGAGATGGATTGGGAATTGGTGCAGGTCATTTTGTTGCAGCTGGTAGACGTAATATAGATATGACTTACATTATTTTTGATAATGGAGTTTATGGTTTAACAAAAGGACAAGCATCTCCAACACTCAAACTAGGGGAGCAAACAAAATCTCTTCCTTCCCCAAATACTAATTCTAATGTAAATCCAATTGGGTTGGCAGTAGCTAGTGGTTTCACATTTGTTGCACGTGGATATTCTTATGATGTAAGGCATCTCAAAGATTTAATCGTTAAAGCAGTCAAACACAAAGGTCTTTCATTTCTTGATGTATTACAACCATGCCCTACTTACAATGATGTTAACACCAGAGATTGGTATGCTGGTGTAGATTTGGCCCAAGAATCTATGGAGAGGCATTCTAGAATTTACAAACTTGAAGATACAAAATTTGATCCAACTGTAAATTATGCTGGAGAAGTTGAAGTTAATGAAAAACTATCTCAAGCTTTGATAAAATCACTTGAATGGGGGGATAAAATTCCAACAGGTGTCTTCTATCAAAATGAATTGGTTTCACCTTTCAGTACTAGATTAACTGATAAGATTCCAAATTACCTTGAAAATCCTCCAGCAAAACAAATCATATCTAATGCTGGTTCACCAAATACTGATATTTCAAAAATTCTTGATTCTTTAGATGTTTAATCATCTAAAAGTTATAATCTAGTTTAACTATATTCGACTGTTGAATGTAGCAGATGCAAATATAATTTTTAGGACATCTATCATAAAGGGTTTTTTTGAGCCTAAATTACTTGATTTAGATTTTAAAAAATCACCAATAAATCACCCTGTTATTGAGAATTATGGTTTAATGCAATCTAATTTACTCCACATATTTTTTGATTTGGAAACTGGTGCTGATTATCCTGATGGTGATGAATGGTTCATTGTAGAATTTTTATTTCCTAATGATGTGAAACTTCCTGATACTCTAAAAGGCTCTGATTATTTTACAACTTTATTTGTTGATAAAACAACAACATACTGGCATCATCGTGAATTAATTCATTTCAAATTTGGAAAAACTAAAAAACTTGATGATGCATTCCAATTTTTGGAATTAAAATATCAAGAACTTCATAAATTATTAGAATCGTTATAAAAATATATTATTTAATTTCTTTCCAGATGTCTCCTCTGAATGAATATTTTTTATCTTTTGCTTTTGCTTTATCTAATTTCCATCTAACTGATTCTACATCAAATTTATAATTAATTTCTCTAACTCCTGTTGGAAGTTTTTGAGGATCAAGATGATGTGGTAATAGTTCTATTACAAAATCCATTTTCTCTACTGCATTGTTAAACCATTGTCTATCTACTACGTCAACTGTAAATACAATTTTTGGATTTCCTGCAAAATTAATTTTAATTTTTAATGGGTTGCGACTTCCACGTCTTCTTTTGTATTCTTTTAAGACGTCCTTTACTTTTTCCCAACGTCTGAAATCAAACCATTTGAAAAATGCCTCATTAAATTCTAACGGAATATCTATATTTAGAAAACTAACAAAATTTTCATCATTAGATTCAATCATTTCTTCTAGAACTGTGAATCTGGAATTTAGAAACCCATAAAGGACTTCTATTTCCCAAGGTGAAATCCCATAATATTCTAATTTTGTTTTTAGAGGCTCAGACAATATTACAAATTATTCAAATTTGTAATTAAAGCTTCAATTTTCATCTAAATTTAGCTTCAAAATATTAAAATTATATAGATATGCCTTCTATGTTACCTATGAAGAAAGAATTTGTTGTAAAAAGTATTGATTCTGCTCCCGATGGAGCACCATATGTTGTACTTTCACTATCGTCATTAAAAGATCTAAAGGAAGGAACTCAAAATCCTCCTGCTGCTTTTGGCTCTCCAAAGGTAATGGGATTTTCAAACATGAATGATATGATGAAAGACCTCAACAAAATGATGTCTGGTGCTGGTGGCGGTATGGGAATGCAATCAGGCATTACTCAATTAAAACTTGAAATGCATGAATACAAAGAGATGGGTCTTTCAGTTGGTGATAAGGTCTTTCTTGAATTAAGTAAAGCAGAAACACTTGGTGTTTAGATTATTTTTTTGTTAATTAAAATTTATAATTATTACCAAATGGTATTGAAAAATTTCCAACCATAAAATGCTGCAACTGTTGCAATTACAAATAACATTGGTTTCCATGCAAATACTGGAATTCCGGGAGTTGCAAGTTTAACTTTGTAATTATCTACTACTGTTGTAATATTTTTCTTTATTTTGTCGTGCCAGATGTTGTAATCTATTTGGTATTTTTTTAAAATCTCTTCAACTTCGTAAACTACTGGTGTTCTTTGTGAAAACAAATGTTGAAGATAATCCCTTGATACTTCAACTTCTGCATGAATACCAATTTTTCCATCTTCTAAATCTACCATTCTAACATGCATCTCCCATGGTTTTTTTAATTTCAAATTTAGACCGCTACCAATTTGGTCTGGTTGTTTATGTTCTAGTTTTACTTTGGTAAAACCTTCTTCTCTGAATATTTTAGTTAATTCCTCAAAACTTTTTTTGACAACGATATGTAGTTGTTCTACTCCTTCTTTGCTATCTACATGGATCTTGTGCTTTAATCCATCGATAAATGAGATCGTTTTTGGATATGTTGTCAAATATTCCATATTTTCTCTCTCTAATTCCTCTATTTAAAAAAAACTTACCTAATACCCTTAGTTTTTTGGTGGATTTGCAAGACCTCTTACATACACACACTGTTCTGGTTCAATTGCCATTTCTGAAGAATTTATTTTTCTATCTGTAAGTTTAGCTCCTGAATTTCTAACTATTGCAAATGGTCTTAATTCTGCACCCTCTCCCATTTTGTGATTTGCAATTGTTGCAAGATTATCTACAACTGCTTGAAATGTAACTTTTAAGGGATTGCCATCAAGATCTTTTTTAGATCTCATGTCTAAAACTGGTTCTATTCCTGCACAAGACACTGCAACTCCTGATGTTCCAATTCTTGCCGGCATCAATCTACTGTCTACTAAAATTATTCCGACATGAATTAATAATTTCAAAAAAACTTTTCTTCGAATTTGTTCTGCAATTAGATAAGGATCATTTGGATATAGTATTGCTTTACCTTTTTTTGCATTTGATTTATCAATTCCTGCATTTGGTGCCATAATGTTATCTGCTGATGTGATAACAAACCCTCCTATTCCTCCAAAAATTTTATCTGATTCTCTAATGATAATTTCGGCAATTCCTGGTTTTAATTGATATTTATCTGCAATCTTTATGCCATATTCTGATGCTTTAATTTTCTCCAAATCTACAATTCTACCTTGTGAATTTGAGATGTATTTTGTTGAAATTACTATGATATCTCCTTCTTGTAATTTTGTTTCATTTTTCTCCAAAGTATTTTCTAATGCTTCAAAAATATCAAATTCATTTTCCATTCTTTTTGCTAGTAGTGGTAATACTGTTAATTGCACAATATTGTATAGATTCTATTTCTTTTTTATTGTTCTGAAAAGCTTTTAATCCCAAGAGCGAACTTTTTGAATCATGAATATAGTTGAGAAAATCCTTGCACGTGCCTCAGGCAAATCCTCAGTAGCACCTGATGATGTGGTTTTTGCTGATGTTGATAAAGTAATGATGCATGATGTGTCTGGACCTGGTGTGCTTAAGGTTTTTGATAAATTAAAGAAACAAGGAATTCCAGTTGATAAATTATGGGATCCTACCAAAGTTTGGGTAGCTGAAGATCATTTTGTACCATCAGCTGATAAACTATCTGCAGAAAATATTGTAAAATTATCCAATTTCACAAAAAATTATGGTATTGAAAAACACTTCAAATATGGAATGGGCCAGTATGGTATCTGTCATACTTTGTCTCATGAAGAAGCAATGGTGATGCCTGGTGATGTTTATGTTGGTGGTGATTCTCACACAAACACAACTGGTGCTTTAGGAGCATTTGCATGTGGTTTAGGTCATACTGATATTGCCTATGTTTTGTTAAATGGAAATATTTGGTTTAAAGTTCCTGAAACTTATTATTTCAAACTTAATGGAAAATTACCTGATCATGTGATGGCAAAAGATTTGATTCTAAAAATTATTGGAGAAATCGGAAACGACGGTGGTGCATATAGAACCATGCAATTTGGTGGAAGTGGAATTGATGAAATGTCTGTTGAAAGTAGATTGACATTATGTAACATGACAACTGAAGCAGGAGCTAAAAATGGAATTGTAGAACCTGATCAAAAAGTAGTTGATTATCTTTCTCAAAGAGGTGCCACTAATCTTAATTTAGTTACTGGTGATTCTGATGCAGAATATTCTAAAATATTTGAATTTGAAAGTTCAGAAATGGAACCAATAATTGCAAAACCATTCTCACCTGACAATACATGTATTGTAAGTGAATCTCCTTCTGTTGAATTAGATAAATCATACATTGGTTCTTGTACTGGTGCAAAATACGAAGATTTGGAAGCTGCAGCAAAAATTCTCAAAGGAAGAAAAGTAAAGATTCGAACTGAAATTTTACCTGCAGCAATCTCAATTTATCAACGTGCTATGGAAAATGGTCTTTTGAAAATTTTCTTAGATGCTGGTGTTACAGTTGGTCCACCTACTTGTGGTGCTTGCTGTGGTGCCCACATGGGAGTATTGGCAAAAGATGAAATTTGTATCAGTACCACTAATAGAAATTTCCCAGGCAGAATGGGTCATGTTGAATCTCAAACTTATCTTGCATCTCCAATGGTTGCAGCAGCTTCTGCAGTTACTGGAAAAATTACTGATCCAAGGGATTTGATATGAAAGGAAATATCATAAAATATGCTCGTGATAACATCGATACTGATGTAATTATTCCTGGTCAATATCTTAAAGTTCACGATTATACTGAACTTGCAACTCATGCCATGGAGGGATTAGACCCTGATTTTCATTCTAAAGTAAAAGAAGGTGATTTTATTTTATCTGGAAAAAATTTTGGATGTGGTTCGTCTCGTGAACATGCTCCAATTGCATTATCTCATTGTGGGGTAAAAGCAATTCTCGCTTTATCTTTTGCAAGAATTTTTTATCGAAATTCTGTAGATGGTGCATTTTTGCTACCTATTGAAATTGATCAAGATGCATATGATGGAATTTCTGAAGGTGATGAAATTGATATTGATGTTTCAAAAAATGAAATAAAAAATATCACAAAAAATCAAACATACAAAATGAAACCATTCTCTGAAATTATTGGAAAAATAATTGCAGCCGGTGGATTATTCATGTATAAACCAGATCAGGATTAAAATGGGTAAAACACTTTTTGAAAAAATTTGGGAGTCTCATATTGTTGTTGAAAAACAAAATGAACCTGATTTAATTTACATTGATAGACATCTTGTTCATGAGGTAACGTCTCCTCAGGCATTTGACGGATTACGTATGAATAATAGAAAAGTAAGACGTCCTGATTTGACCATTGCTACAATGGATCATAATGTTCCAACCAGCGACCGCTCTTTACCTATTTTGGATCAAACTTCTGCTGTTCAAATTAAAACACTTGAAAATAATTGTAAAGATTTTGGAATAAAATTATTTGACATTAACAGTCCAAATCAAGGAATTGTGCATGTTATAGGCCCCCAATTAGGCATAACTTTACCTGGTTCTACTATTGTTTGTGGTGATAGTCATACTTCAACTCATGGAGCATTTGGTGCATTGGCATTGGGAATTGGAACTAGTGAAGTTGAACATGTGTTGGCATCTCAAACATTGTGGTTGGAAAAGCCAAAAACATTTGAAGTTAGAGTTGAAGGAAAAAGAAAGAATCCTCATGCTGTAACTGCCAAAGATATTATTTTATCAATAATTAAAAATATTGGAACTGCTGGTGGAACTGGTACTGTTATTGAATATCGTGGTGAAGGAATACGTGATCTTTCTATGGATCAAAGAATGACAATTTGTAACATGTCAATTGAAGGAGGAGCTCGTGCAGGATTAGTTGCACCTGATCAAAAAACTTTTGATTATTTACGAGGTAGAGAATACACTCCAAAAAATTATGATTCCCTTGTAGATTCTTGGAAAGATACTCTCAAAACCGATTCTGATGCGACATTTGATAAACAATTCATTTTAGACATTAATGATATTGCACCTCAAGTAAGTTGGGGAACCAATCCTGAGATGACTTGTAATGTAGATGAACCCATTCCATCTTCTGATGAATTTTCCAATGGTAATGCTAATCAAAAGAAAGGAGCAGAAAAAGCCCTTGAATATATGGATCTTGAATCTGGAACTATGATTGAAGATATTAAAATTGATAGGGTGTTTATTGGATCTTGTACTAATGCAAGATTAGAAGATCTTATTGAAGCTTCAAAAATTGTTCAAGGACAAAAAGTTGCATCAAATGTTAAAGCAATGGTGGTTCCCGGTTCTCAAATGGTAAAAAAACAAGCTGAAGAAATGGGATTAGATAAAATTTTCATTGATGCTAATTTTGAATGGAGAGCGGCTGGATGTAGCATGTGTTTAGGTATGAATCCTGATATTTTGTCTCCAGGTGAAAGATGTGCTAGTACATCCAATAGAAATTTTGAAGGTAGACAAGGTAATGGCGGTAGAACTCATTTAGTTAGTCCTGTAATGGCTGCTGCTGCTGCAATAAATGGTCATTTTGTAGATGTTAGGAAATTGGATTTGAATTAGCATGAAACCATTTGAAAATGTAAAAAGCATTGTAACTCCATTTGATAAGGTCAATGTTGATACTGATCAAATTATTCCAAAACAATTTTTAAAATTAGTTCAAAAATCTGGATTTGGAAAATTTTTATTTTTTAATTGGAGATATGATGAGAATGAAAATATAAAATCTGATTTTATCTTAAACGATCCAAAGTATGATGGCTCAAAAATTTTAGTCGTTGGTGATAATTTTGGATGTGGTTCTAGTAGAGAACACGCTGTTTGGGCTTTAGATGATTATGGGTTTTCTGTAATTATTTCATCATCTTTTGCAGATATTTTCTTTAGTAATTGTTTCAAAAATGGAATTTTACCAATTTCACTAGAACCCAAGATTGTTGCAAAGTTATTGCAAGAAACTAGTCCAATTGAGGTTGATTTAGAAAATCAAATAATTATAACTTCTTCTGAAGATATATCATTTAAAATTAATTCTCATAAGAAAAAAATTCTCTTAGAAGGATTAGATGATATTGCACAAACTTTTCAATTTGAAGATAAAATATCTGAATTTGAAGAAAAGTCTACAGTCCCATCTGTTTTATGATTTTCGTTACTAATTTCTTGTTTCTCTCTAAAATCATTGGTGATTCTACATCAATCCACTCTTTATCTGCTATATCATGAGCACTAACTTTCCCTTCTTTGGATAATTCCTGTAAGATATCAAATGAAAGATTAACTTGTTTTTGTTTTCTCTTCTTTATTTTTTGAATAATTTCTTTTCTTAACATGTAAATTCCTAGACATTCTGATAATCGCAATTTCATTATTGGTTTTTCTTTGAATTCTTTAATTATTCCATTTTCTACAATTGCAAAACCTGTTTCTTCTTTTCTTTTTGTTCTGGTTGCAATACATGCAAAACTATTTTTTTCTTTGAATGTTTCTTTCATCTTCTTTACATCTACTGCACATAAATTATCTACAAACCATAGTAAAAATTCTGATTCATTTTTAAGTTCTTTTTCAATATGAAGTAAATCTCCTCCAGTTCCACTTTGTGAATCTTGGATGAATTTGATATCTTTTCTATCTCCATAGTAGTTTTTAATTTGGCCTCCTAACCCATTGTAATCTGATATTATGATCACTTCTTTTATGAAATTAAATGATTTTAGATATCTTACCACATAATCTATCATTGGTTTTCCATTAATTGGATTCATTGCTTTTGGAAAATATTCAGTATATGGTTTTCCTCGAGTCCCCTTACCGCCTGCTAAGATTATGGCTTTCACAGTCTAACGGTATGATTTTTGTTTTCTTCTTCTTGCACCAGGTCCGCCAAATTTCTTTGGTTCTTTTTGTCTGGCATCTCCGCTTACTAGATATTTATCAAAATCATCAATTCGTTTTCTGAGGTCTTCTCTAGTTGATTTTGGGAATGGATGATCTTTTGGTTCTTTTTTAGATTTTGTCCACCCTATGAGTGCTCTAGTAATCCCAGTTGCAATTGCACTGGCTTGTCCCATGAATCCCCCTCCTCTTACTCTGACTGAAATATCAATTTTATCTCTTAAATCCCCTGTAATTTCGAGTGGTGCCAAAATAACTTCACGAGCAGTTTCTTGTGGTATCATCTCTACTGGAACATTGTTAATTCTAACTTTGCCAACACCTTTTGTGATGTATACGTGTGCACTTGCAGTTTTTCTAGTTGCAAAATAAATTTCAGTTTTTGGAATCATTATTCAGTCCATCCTATTACTCTGCATATTTCTGCTAATGATGTATAATTAGATGCCTCTTTTTTGATTAATGCTTTTTCAAATTGAATTTTTTCAATTGGTTTTGTATCATTTGGTGCACCAATGTAAGTTCGAAGTCTTGCATATGCTGTTTTACCTGATGGTTTTCTATCAAATGGTAACATTTGACGAATCATTTTTGCAATAATTGTATCGGGTCTTCTGTAGTGGATAGGTCCGTGTTTGTAATTGATAATACTGTTAATTTCTAAAAATTCTCTATATTCTTTAATTTGATTTGCTCTTGTTCCACTCATCATAATTTTTTCACAATTTACAACTGTAACTCTTTGTCCTTGTAATAGTAATTTTGCAACATTTGATGCTAATCTACCTGCAATGTGGTTTGTTCCATCTACTACAATAGGTCTATCTGTTCTAATCACTACTTCTTGTTTAGAAGTGTTAGAATTTCTTCCAGCAGGTCTGTTTAATCTTCCATTAGCCAAGTAGTACGACTCCTTTACCTGTAGGATTTTGTTTGATTAAATCTGTATGTGAAATTAATTTTCCACCATTTTCTAAGACTTTAGCTGCTGCAGAATTTGAAATTGAAAATGAGCATAATGTAATTTTATGTGATACATTTCCTGTTCCTAGAACTTTACCTGGAAATACCACGGTATCGTTTTCTTTAGTTAATTGACTGATTCTATTCAAATTGATGTCTCTTCTTGCAATTGATGGTTTTAGTGCATATTCTGCTAGTTTTCCCCAAATTGGAGCATCATTTTTTGCTGATGCTTTTTTGAGATCGCTTGCCATGCTTATAACAACTTGATTAGTCATGTGAATAATCCGGCTTAAAACCCAAATATAATGTCTATGCTTGTATTATACTTCAAGATTGTTGATCATGTCTTTGAATTCAACAACTCTTCTACTTACTTCTTCTACCCCTTCAAGAACAATTTGTTCTGGATTTAATGCTCCTGTTGACTCTACTGTGAGAATTTTCTCATCATCTTTGTTTGTATCTGTAAGAATTGCCATATTTGATGAGTTCCATTTTGCATGTTCTGTTCCACGTCCTAATCTTGCATAGCATTCAACTTTGATTTGTTGACCTGGAGCTAATTGAACAATTGGAATTGTATCTGAAGTTGGCTTTATTGTCTCATCTTCAGATGATAATTCACTGGATAATACTGATCTGCTCTCCTCTCCTTCTCCAGAATCTAACACTAATAGAACTTTACAGTTTGAACAACCTGATTCACTTTGACAATCACATTTTGATGGTTCGTTAAATCTTTTCAAGTCTGTTTTTAATGGAATTAATCCTAATCTGTGTGCTAATCCTTCATCTGGTAGTACTGATGTATTTTGAATAATATCTACTGTATCAATTGCAAAAACTGGAACTCCGTTTAAACATACACGTCTAAGTGCATTTGCATATTGTAATGGGACATCTTTTAGCTTTATAGCTATTTTTTCAGAATCTTTGCTAATTACGTCTAATGATGACAAATCTTGTTGAAAATCATCAAAGTGCACATAAAAATCTAGCTAGTTTTACGTATAGATAAATACCAAATTATAATACGTATTTTAGATATGGCTGATGCTACAGTAGTTCGATATTCTTTTGAAGGCGAAAAATTTGAGATTTTAGTTAAACCTGATCCTGCATTGGATTACAAACTTGGTAAAAAAAAAGATATTTCATCTGTTTTGATATCTGATGAAATTTACACTGATTATGGAAAAGGTACCAAACCGTCTAATGAAAAATTACTTACTGCTTTTAAAACTGAAGATAAAACTGAAATTGCTCAAATAATGTTTGAGAAAGGTGATCTAAATCTTACAACCGATCAAAGAAGAAAAATGGTTGAACAAAAAAGAAAACAGATTGTTGAATTTATTGCTAAAACATATGTCGATCCCAAAACCCACTTGCCTCATCCTCCATTACGAATTGAATTGGCAATGAAAGACGGTCGTGTTTCAATTGATCCTCAGAAAAATGTTGAAGTGCAAGTAAATGATATTGTTGATAAATTACGCTCAATAATTGCATTAAAATCTGAAAATCTTCAATTAGAAATTACTATTCCTGCACAATATGCTTCTCAATCTTATTCTGTTTTGAAATCTGTTGGTTCTCTAAAAAAGGAAGAATGGCAAAATAATGGTTCATTAAAAGCAATACTTGAAATACCCGCAGCAGCAAGGCCAAATGTGATTGACAGATTAGGTTCTATTACAAAGGGTTCTGCCACTGTCGAGGTAATGAAATAATGGCAGATAGGAGAAAATACGTTATTCCTGGTGATATAGTTACTAGTGGGCCTTTTAGACCTGAACAAAATGTTATACTTGAAGGAAATAACATAATTGCTACAGCAGTTGGTATTTCTGAAATTTATGAGGATTCTGTTAAAGTCATTTCTTTAACTGGAAAATATCTTCCTAAAATTAATGATCTTGTAATTGGTAAAGTTGTTTCTCATACTTCATTATCTTGGGAATTGGATATCAATTCATGTTATATTGGATTTTTGCCAGCAATGGATGTCTTTGGACGAGATTTTTCAACTCATGCTGATGAACTTTCAAGTAAACTCAAAACAGGAGATCTTGTAGCTGCTAGAATTGCTAATTTTGATAGAACAAGAGATCCTCTCATAACCATCTCTGATAGGGATTTAGGTAAAATTGATGACGGTGTATTAGTAAAAATTTCAACAAGTAAAGTTCCACGTCTAATTGGAAAGAAAGGCAGTATGATTCAGATGATTGAAATGGGTACTAATGCAGCTATAACAATTGGTCAAAATGGTTGGGTTGTTATTTCATGTGAGACTGAAGAAGGACTATCAAAAGCTAAAAAGGCAGTTGAAATGGTTAATGAAAAAGCACATATTGCTAATTTAACGGATTTAATTAAAGACATGTTAGATGTAAAGGATGAATCATAATGGGTGGAAGAGATGCAACCATGGTCTTATTGGATGAGAATGGTATTCGCTGTGATGGACGTAAAGTAGACGAACCACGAAAAATTATGATTAAAGCTGGCGGATTAAAAAACGCTGATGGCTCTTCTTACATTGAATTTGGTGATAACAAAATTTTAGTTGGTGTATTTGGACCTAGAGATGTTCATCCAAAACACATGTCAAATACTGACACTGGAATTTTAAGAGTTAGATACCACATGGAACCATTTTCTGTTGGTGAAAGAAAAAGACCAGCACCTTCAAGAAGAGAAATTGAAATTTCCAAAGTAATCAAAGAAGCATTAGAACCTGCAGTAATGTTGGAGAAATTCCCAAGAACTGCAGTTGATGTATTTATTGAAGTTTTACAGGCTGATGGTGGAACTAGATGTGCTGCCCTTACTGCAGCATCTGTTGCATTAGCTGATGCTGGAATTCCGATGAGAGATATGGTTGCAGCAATTGCTTCAGGTAAAGTTGCAGATACCATTATTCTTGATGTTAACAATGAAGAAGACCAAGCAGGTCAAGCAGATATGCCAGTTGGATATATGCCAAGTCTTAAGAAAATTACATTATTACAATTAGATGGTGTCTTAACTCCGGAAGAATACAAGAAATGTGTTGATGTTGGAGTTAAAGGATGTGAATTAGTTTACGAACTTCAAAAGCAAGCACTACATGACAAATATTTTGGAAATAGGAAAGATTAGAAATGACTAGTGTTTCTGTTATTGATCAACTAAAGAGAACTAAAATTCTTGAATTACTAGAACAAGGAAAAAGAGTTGACGGAAGAGCACTAGATGAGTCAAGAGAAATCTCAATTGAAATTAACGCAATTCCTAAAGCCAATGGTTCTGCAAGAGTTTACCTTGGTGATACCGAAGTTTTATGTGGAGTAAAAATCCAACCAGACAAACCTTTCCCAGATGTGGGTGACAAAGGCATGTTTATGTGCACTGCTGAACTATTGCCACTTTCACATCCTACTGTTGAAACTGGACCCCCACAAGCTCCTGTTATTGAATTGGCAAGAGTTGTTGATAGAGGAATTAGAGAAAGTCATATGGTTGATGTTTCTCAGTTAGTAATTGAAAAAGACAAATCTGTAGTTGGTGTATTTGCCGATGTTGTGGTAATTGATTATGATGGAAATCTCTTTGATGCATGCTCTTATGCTGCAACTGCTGCTTTACTTACCTCAAAAACTCCAACATGGGAGATGGTTGATGATCAACCTTCAGTTGTTGAAGGTGAAGACAAACCGTTACCTGTAAGCACAATCCCTGTATCTGTAACAATGGGAAAAATTGGAAATTACATTGTTGTTGATCCTAATGGTGATGAATGGGCCAGTATGGATTCAAGAATTACTATAACTACAGACTCTGATGGAAATATTGTTGCATTACAAAAAGGTGGTAGTGATGGATTTACTCAAGAAGAAATTAACCAATGTGGAGAATTATCAGTTAAAATTGGTACAAAGATAAGAGAACAATTAAAATTAGCACAACAGGAGAGTCAATAAAATGGCTAAAGCAAAAAAATCTCTAAAAGGTTTAGGTGCACGTTACGGAATTAAACTTAGAAAACAATACACAAAAGTTCACTTTACATTAAAACAAAAAAGAAATTGTCCTGAATGTGGTTCCCAGACCTTTGGTAGAGACGCTGTTGGAATTTGGTCTTGTAAAAAATGCAACTATAAGGTATCTGGAACTGCATATGACATTAAACTATAGTGCAAAAATCACTGTAGATGCTAAAGACAAAACTAACGCAATTTATGATTCTGTAAATACTGACAATGAATTTTATCCTGAAAATCCTGTTAAAACTATGATAAAATTAGATAAAAAATTGCTTATTACTGCTGAAACTGATCAAATTGCCCATCTCAGAGCAAATTTGAATTCGACACTTAGACTCATTCAAGCTAGTTATGATTCAATTGAATCGGTAAAGATATAATCAGATTAATTTTTTGTTTAGTCATGTCTTCTCCACAAATGCCCCCATGGCTTCAAGAACAAATTATGAAATTACAACAATCTCAACAGAATTTACAATCTATTATGACTCAAAGACAACATCTTGAAATGGAAAAAGCAGAAACTGAAAAAGCACTTGAAGAACTAAAGAAAATTGCTGATGATGATTCTGTCTTTAAACAAGCTGGAACTGTTTTAATTAAATCTGACAAAAAAACATTAGTTGATGAATTAGAAGAAAAAGTTGAATTATCCAAAACTAGATCAACTGTTCTTGAAAAACAAGAGATTCGTGTAAAAGATTCTCTCAAAGAGCAAGAAGCAAAAATCACTGAAATGATGAAAAGTGGTGCAACCCCTCCACCTCCTGCAACAACTGAAGATAATCCTAGAAAATAATTTCTTTAACCTATTTCATATAAGATATTAACAATTCATTCTAACTGATATTTGTGAAATTAGAAAATCTTCGAATTATTGTAGATGAAAGAGAACGAAAAAGTGGAATTCCTGATTTACTCAAAGCTATTGGCATGGGAGTTGAAATGAAAACACTCCCTATTGGTGATTATATTGTTGCACCTGAAACTATCATTGAAAGAAAAAGTATCAAGGACTTGATGGCTTCTGTTTTTGATGGGCGACTTTATGATCAGTGTACTAGACTTAAAGAACATTTTACATATCCTATAGTTTTGATTGAAGGTAATGTTGATGAAATTGAGGAAATTACTGACAATCCTTTAGTTTTCTATGGGGCTCTCTCTAGAGTCACACTTGAATTTAAAATTCCAATAATACCTACTCCCAGTGCATCTCATACTGCTAAATTATTAGTTTCAATGTGTTCTAAAAAAGATGGTCCTACAGGACCATATCTGAAAAAAATTAAAAAATCATCTAATTTAGAAACTCAACAACTATCTACACTTTGTAGTTTACCTGGAATTGGTGAAAAGTTTGCAGTTAGGATGCTTGAAAAATTTGGAACTCCATTGAAAGTTTTTAGTGCAACAACTTCTGAACTCTCCAAAGTTGAAGGATTAGGTGAAGCTCGTGCCAAAAAAATTAAAAATATGCTAACTACTAAAAATAAACTTCAAAAAGAAAGTACTCAAAAGACACTGACGTAACTATTCCTGTCATTTTATTTCATGAATTTTTATACTATACATTTTAAGAAAATTTATGGATAATCGTGTTAATATTGCAGTAATTATTGGTGTTGTATTTGTTTTAGCCTTTGCTGTAACTTTAACTCAAAGTGAAAATCAAGTTAAATCTCAAATTGTTGAAGATGAGATTCCTGATGAATTAATTTATGAGTGGCTGAAAAAATATGATCCTTCTGAACAAACAATCTCTGTTTCTGGCAGTGCTACAGTCTCTTCAGACCCTGATACCTTGATTATTGTTCTTGGAGTTGAATCTGAAGCCAAAACTGCTAATGCGTCTCTATCTCAAAATTCTAATTCATTAAATTCTGTAATATCTTCATTATCTAATTCTGGAATTTCTGAAGACGATATTCAAACATCCAATTTTTCAATTTATCCATTATATGATAGTATAAAAGATTCTGATGGAAATTGGCAACAAATTCTAAACGGATATCGTGTTTCAAACATTTTATCAATTCAAACTGAAAAAATTGATTCTGCTGGAGATATTATTGATGCTGCAGTTTCTTCTGGAGCAAATCGTGTTGACAATGTTTCATTTCAATTATCTGATGATAAATTACAAAAAATTAGTGATGACTTGATTGCTGATGCAATAAATGATGCAACTCAAAAAGCAGAAAAAGCACTTGTACCATTAGAACAAAAAATTGTTGGAGTAAAATCTGTAATTATACATGATGATGTGGTGCCTTACTATGATAGTCCAATGCGTGCATCATTTGATGGATTTGCAGAATCCTCTATGAAATCTGCACCAATCATGTCTGGTGATGAAGAAATCACTACAAATGTTAGTGTCGTATTTTACATTTCACAACAATAATTTTTTTACAATTATTCTTTGAGTAATTTTCTTTTTAATGTGGTTCCACAAATATAACACTCTTTTCCATTTTGATAACTTGCTTTGCATCCTGGACAATAGTGAATCCATTTTCCTACATCTTTGATTCCTTTTGTCATGATTGGTGCAATGTTTAATCCTATATTTTTGGCAACATTAGAAATTGCAAAATCATCTGTAATGATTTGACCTTTTGTTTCTATCCCTAATGCAATAATTGAAATATCTTGTTTTGATAATTGTGGAAAATCCCCTGTTTTTTTTGCTGCTTTGATTGCGGTCTGAGTTGATTGCTCATCCGGTTCTCTAATTTTGAGCCTATTTGTTTCAAGTAATGTCTCAAGTACATCATGATTTTTCTTAATATGTTGTATCTCCTCATAAACAAGAGATGTAGTGTAACAATCTTCAGATGATCTAAATGGAACTCCTGCATAAAATGCACTAGCATCTAAAATTCTAAAATCCAAGTTTACTCATTTGTCTTAACCCTCTTTTTTTCAATCTAATGAAAACTGCTGGGCTTTTGTATTTTTTAATAATTATTGGTTCTTCGTATCCTGCAGATTTTACAACTTGTGCATCTACTGCAATATTACAATCTTGAGAACAAATAATTTCAATTTTTTCATCTGGAACAACTAATGATGCTAATCTGTAAACTGGTGCAACTGGTGTGATGATTAAAACATCTAAACTTTCGTGTAATATTGGACCTCCTAATGAAAATGAATGACCCGTTGATCCACTAGGTGTTGCAATGATCACTCCATCCATTTTTTGTTTCACTGTATCATTTTGAAATTTAATTTCAATTTCTGCAGTTTTAGTTAGGTTTGCTCTACTGATGTAAATTTCATTTAATGCTGGTGGAAATTCTTTTCCTCCACATGATGCAGTTACTCTAGTTCTTTTATCTAGGAAAAATTTATCTTCTAAAATATCTTTTATTGCTTCATCAATTTCTTCAATTGTAATTTCTGCTAAAATCCCTCTATTGCCTCCAACATTAATTGTTAAAATCGGTGTTTCATTTTCTAAATTTCTAAAAACTCGAAGTGTTGTTCCATCTCCTCCTAATGTAACTACTAGATCTAATTTGACCTTCTTGATTTCTTCAAGTGTTTCAATTTGTTTTGTACCTTCCACAACAACTGGTGAAATTGTGTATACTGTTGCTTTTGTTGCTAGTATTTTTTTTGCAACATCTCTTGCAGCCTTTTCTGAATCTTTATTTCCAACTTTGCTTACAATAACTACATTTTCTAGTTTCAAGTAAGTTCTTTTGAATTGTATTTACATAAAAATGATATTTTTACGCACGTCTGTAAAAACAATTAAGTATGAATATGAACCCATGAAATTATGAGTTACGCACATCCTGAAGTTTTAGTCGATACTGAGTGGTTGTCCCAAAACCCTCCAAACGAAAATAGGAAATTAGTTGAAGTTGATTATGATCCTGTTAATGGTTATCAAAAGGGTCACATTAATGGCTCAAGTTTAATTTGGTGGAAACGTGATATCAATGATCCTGTAACTCGGGATATAATTAGTAAAAAAGAATTTGAGGCATTAATGTCTAAAAATGGAATTACTGCTGATACTGAAGTAATTCTTTATGGTGATTTTAATAATTGGTTTGCAGCATTTGTTTTTTGGGTTTTCAAAATCTATGGACATGAAAATCTAAAAATTATGAATGGCGGAAGAAAAAAATGGGAATTAGAAAATCGTGATTATACCATTGATGAACCACAAATTACTCCAACACAATACATTGGACAACCTCCCGATGAGGGATTACGTGCATACTTATTTGATGTAAGTAGAGGAATTGGAAAAGAAGACACTGTGATGGTTGATGTACGATCTCCTGCTGAATTTTCTGGTCAAATTACAGCTCCTCCTGAATATCCAATGGAACATGCACAAAGAGGTGGACATATTCCTGATGCAAATAATATTCCATGGGCAACTGCAGTAAATGATGCTGATGGTACCTTCAAAGGAGTTGAGGAATTAAAACAAAATTATGAACAAAAAGGTGTAACTCCAGATAAAGATGTAATTTGTTATTGTAGAATTGGTGAACGTTCATCTCATAGTTGGTTTGTTTTGAAATATTTACTTGGATATCCAAAGGTTAGAAACTATGATGGCTCCTGGACTGAATGGGGTAATATGATAGGCAATCCTGTGGAAAAATAAATTGCTTTTAGACCTGCCAATTCTTGAGAAAGGTTCTTTCTACTTCATAAAAGATGGTAATTCTACTCTAGTGTTGGAGGATAAAACTAAGCGTGGATTAGAAATTAAAGAAACATCGATTGATGAAAATCTAAAAGTTAAGGCTGATAAAGGTATGATTCACGATATGGATGGAATTGGACATTGGGTTCCAATTCGTTGGTATTTTTCTAAAGATTCCTATGATTTGTCTGCAGTTTTAATTCATGCAAATGCTATGGAAAAAAAATACATTGAACTACGAGAACTAACTTGTCCTCAAGATGATGACTGATAACGTTTTTAACTAAATTCTACTCGTAAAAAACATATGTCATTACTTTTAAAAGATCGGGTCTGGTCCATGGAAGCTCCAACTGCAAAACGTGGTGTTTATCCATTACACGGTTTTAAACTTGGACTATACAGATTGCCAATTAAACTTGAAGAACCTGTCGAAATTAAATCAGTTCATGATGGTTTGAAAAAAGCATTTGAGATGGATATGTATGCTGATAGAATTTTTGCTACATACCGTTGGAAAGAACAAAACATGGATGACCCTGATGAGAAGGGATACGAAGAAGTTGATTTGTCAGTAACAGTAGAAATTGTAACTGGTGAAGTTGTTGATATTATTTACCAAGTATTTCCAATTGAGAAATTTGGAGATCCTAATTGGGTTAAAGATTATAGGAAAAAAGCAGACCATTTTGCAAAAATGGTAATTGATACTATTTTACGTAATACTATTTTGGCAGATAAGATGATTTCCCATCTTGCAAAATCTGAAAAAATTCCTGAACTTGCTGCTATTCAAAGACTTGAAGAATTAACTCCATTAGCTAAAATTGTTCTTGGTGCAAAACCAAAACCCATTGAAGCTACAGATGAAGAAGAAGAAGAAGATGATGGTTCAATTGAAATTCCCGATGGTGCAAAACCCGGACCAATTGATGTTGAGTATAAATCTAAAATCAAACCTTCTGCTGTATATGAGACTGCAGAACATACCATCAAAACTTGGGGTCGTAAAGGTACCAGTAATGGAATAATGGGTATTTGGGGAGAATTTGTTTCTGTAGATTATGATATTTGTATAGCTGATGGTGGATGTCTTGAGGCTTGTCCTGTTGGTGTCTACGAGTGGTTTGATTCTCCTGGAAATCCTGGTTCAGAACAAAAACCATTGATGTCAAAAGAACCTGATTGTATTTTCTGTCTTGCATGTGAAGGTGTTTGTCCTCCACAAGCAATCAAAATTTATGAACAAAAATAACTGCATTTGTTGCAAGTATAAATATCGACTATTACTTTTGAGCAGCTAAAGATGGCTGGAAATCCTTTCACTCAATTAGTATTTGATCTATTCATTATATCTGCTATTTTGATTACTGCATACACTTGCAATTTCTATTATCTTGTTTTTCTTGCTAACAAAAGAACTAAGATTGCTAAAACTGTTAATTTGGGAACTCCTTCTGTAACAATTCAACTTCCAATTTATAATGAAAAATATGTTGCAAAACGACTTGTTGATGCAGTATGCAATTTGGATTATCCTAAAGATCAAATGAATATTATGGTTTTAGATGACTCTGATGATGATACTGTTGATGTACTTGAAAAAACTGTCAACTATTACAAAACTCAAGGATTTCAAATTGAACATATACGACGTGGAACGCGGAAGGGGTACAAAGCAGGTGCTCTCAAATATGCTATGCAAATTACTGACACTGAACTTGTAGCAATATTTGATGCTGATTTTATTCCTCCAACTTGGTTTCTCAAACGAGCCATCCCTCATTTCTCAAAACCAAGCATTGGTTTAATTCAATGTCGTTGGGGTCATGTAAATGAAAATTATTCTACTATTACTCAAGTACAAGCACTTAGTCTTGATTTTCATTTTTTAATAGAACAAAAAGCAAAAAGTGATTCTCATCTGTTTATGAATTTCAATGGTACTGCTGGAATTTGGAAACGTGATTGCATTGAAGATGCTGGAGGGTGGCATACTGCAACTTTAGTTGAAGATCTTGATCTAAGTTACAGGGCACAAATGAAAGGATGGAAATGTGTTTTCTTACCTGATATTGTAGTTGATGCTGAACTTCCTGCTCAAATGAATGCTGCAAAAAGACAACAATTTCGTTGGGCCAAAGGTTCTATTCAATGTGCAACAAAATTACTTTTTGATATTACTGTAAAACGTAAAGTTTCCATTGAAGCAAAAATCCAAGCATTCGTTCAACTTACACGTCATATTGTTTATCCATTAATGTTAATACAATTTTTAGCATTGCCAATTCTTTTGGCAGGACAAGTTAATCTTTACGTTGTTAGTTTTCTACCTATTATTACATTTGCCACATATCTTGCAATGGGACCTGGTGCATACATTTTGATTATACAAAATATGTATGGTAAATCATGGAAGTCTAAAGCTAAGCTATTACCTGCACTGTTAATCTACAATGCTGGAATGTCTGTAAATAACACTGTTGCAGTATTTGATGCCGTATTTGGAAGAAAAAATGAGTTTCTTAGAACTCCAAAATATGGTATAATCAAAAAAGAAGATGATTGGAAAGGTAAAGCATACAATTTACCTTTTACACAAACCACTCTTTTGGAAATCTTTTTTGGTGTTTATGGTACATTGGCAATTTTTATTTCAATATTTTCAAACAATCCTATATTTGTGCCAATTATTGCAATTCAGACTCTTGGATTTTTCTATATTGCTTACATGAGTCTGTCTCATACTCGATTTAAAAGAAATAAATCAAGTAAACAACGTAAAATGACTAAGAAAGAGAAAATGGCAAATACTGTTTACAGACTATCAATGGTTGGAATTTTAGGATTAATCGTTTTTGGAGGATTTATGGCAATTACTGGCTATAATTCTGATATCTATCCTTTGGATAGGATACGAGGACATTTTGATGGTATCATAGGTTCATCTGATCCAGAAATAATTCGTTCTCATTTAATTGCAATCCAATTAGATTTGGAACCAATGTTGGAGAAATTACCTGAAACTACTGATACTCATAGTCAAATCATTTCTAAAAATCCTGTATGGTTATTTGCAACTGAATCAACCAATTTCATTAGAATACAAAATGATGTAAATTCTATGTTACAAAGTGTTAATACCATTTCAGCTATTCCTCAAGATAATTCTGCATATCATACTGGAATGCTTGACATAAATGATAGGGCTTCCCTCTTACGTCTTAACATTATGGATGCAACTCCATACATGTATGTCAGTATTGCAAATGTATTTTCTAGTATAATTTGGATTGCTGTAATTATCGGAATCTTTACTGCATTAAAAAGAAAGAGAACCCAACTTAAAGAATCTGATCCACTCGGTGTTTAAGAAATATTTAGATCATTTCTAATTTCATCTACTGCTCTAATTCCATAAATATCTCTAATTTGTTGAATTCTAACTGATTCTTTTAACATGTCTCTTCCAATAGCATTTGTTAAAATTGAATATACGTCACTAAATCTAATTTCCCATTTATCTGCACAATCTAAAATTTTGCTTACTGCCCATTGTCTAACTTCATGAGGTAGCGGTATTTTTTCACCTGATTCAATTGATATTCTGTCAAACAAATTTACAATTTCTGAAGTAAGTTTTGCCATTTTTTCAAGATCTTTTGATTCTCCATATTTTGATTCTGTATTCATTCTAATGTTTGATTGATATTCTGATAGTTTTAGTAATGCCATCATTTCCTTTGATGAATCACTTGAAGCTTTGTTTGTAACATTTCTAATTGATTGTATTTCTTGAAATAATTTTTCTGATTTTTTATGAAATTCTGCTGTAGATGCATCTTGTCTTTTTAGAGTATCTGCTGTCGAATCTGCTCTTTTTGACAATGAACCAATTTCCGTCTCAATTTTATCTATTTTGCTTCCTACTTCTTTAATCGATTCTAAACTGATGGCATCACTGGAATTCACAGTTGATGAAACTGTCTCAAATTGTTGTTTGAGCCCATCAATCACGCCTCCTAATGAGTCGATTTTTGAGGCTTTTGATGATATCGTATCAATTGAAATCTTGATTGCTTCTAATTCTGCATTAACATTTGCTGCATCTGCTACGCCTTCTATTATTTTTTCAAATTCTTGTTTAAGGCTTTGAACTACTTGAGTTCCTGTACTGAGATTTTCAGTCTTTCCAGAAATCTCTTCGATACTTTCTTTTAATTTGTTAATCTCAGAGGTAATTTCTAAAACTGAATTAGTTTTTCCGGAAACTTCTCTTAGATCATCTCTTACTTCATCAATTCTTTGAGCAATTTTTATAATCATTTGAGAATTATTTGTAATGGAATTGATACTTTCTTCCACTTTTTGAGATATTTCTAGAGGTTTTGATATTTTTTGTATTTCTGAAATTTTATTTAATTCATTTTCAAGTTTTTCAGTTTGATTGTTGATTTTATTAATTAAATTAGATTGTGTTCTAACTTGATTTAATCCTGCGTATAATTTTTGTGTATCGTCTTCTATTATGTTAATTTGCTTTGATTGTTTTTGAATATGTTCTAATGTTGATGTTAGTGTGTCTATCATTCCTTTCATTGATACTAGGACTTTTTGATTTTCACCAAAAATCTTTGACATTACTTTAATTTCTTTTTGTAATGCTTTATTGGAATCTGAAACTGATGCTACTTTTTTTAAAACTGCTGCTGGATTTGGTTGTCTTTTAACAGTTTTAACTACTTTTTTTTTACTTGTTTTAGATACCATATTACATGAATTAAGAAACTAATAATAAAAAAAGTTAGGTGTAAAATAAAAAATGTAAAGAGTCACTTGTTTACAACTTCTGGTTCATGAAGTAACTCATGAAATGTCTTTTCAGCAAGACCATTTGTTGTCTCAATGAATCCTCTAGGACAATATTCGCATTGAATCATATAGTACTGTACGGTACCGTACTATTAATAATTGGGTTATTCCAATGTAACCAAAAATGCAGTCAGTTACCCCAGGTCATATCTCTTCATTTTAATCAGCTGACCTACTCATCACTCTGCAGTTAGACTAAGATTTCTAGGCATAAAGAGTTTCAAATTGATAACTTTTTGATAATCATAATTTTTTAGATTTTTATTAATTTTATTTGCAAATTTCAATTGCGTGATCACTTTTTAATGAAATTTGTTAATTAATAATATGCAAAATCTTTTACTTCAATTAGATCCTACTGTAATTCAAGATTCTCTTACTTCCACAGCTAACACTTTGATTGAACAAGTAACTCCTGAACTTCCTCATACAAGTTTTGTAACTGATTTAGCTTTTATCATGATTATTGGGGCTATAGTTACACTTGCATTTTTTAAAATTAAACAACCTTTGATAATTGGATATCTTTTTGCTGGAATGCTTATTGGTCCTTTGTCCCCTCTTTGGACTTGGATTTTACCTGAAAGTACTTCCTCTCTTGAATTGTTAGATGGTGTTGGAATTTTATCTGATATTTCTGCACTAAATCTTTTTGCTGAAATTGGTGTTATCTTACTATTATTTGTAATTGGAATTGAATTCCCATATGCTAAAATCAAATCTATTGGAAAAGTATCTATTGGTATTGGTACAATTGGATTGTTTTCTACATTGGGAGTTTTGTTTTATGCTTCAAGTGCTCTAGGTTTACAATTTATGGATGCATTGTTTATTTCTGCAGCTTTATCCATATCTAGTACTGCAATTATTGTTAAACTTTTAGAAGATATGGGAAAAATCAGAAAAGGATCTTCTATACTTATTTTGGGTATCTTAATTGTAGAAGATATTATTGCTGTAATTTTAATTTCTACATTACAATCTATTGCTTTAGTTGGAACTGTATCTGTGGAATCTATTGTTGTTATTGTGTTAGTTGCAGCTGGTCTTATCATAGGAACGTTTACTTTGGGAACACGTGTTATCCCTCCTTTAATTGATAGAGTTGCAGCTGCAGAAAATCGTGAAATTCTACTCTTGAGTGTTCTTGGTCTCTGTTTTGGTTATGCTTTACTTGCAAATATCGTGGGATTATCTGTAGCAATTGGTGCCTTTTTGGCTGGTGTGTTAGTTGCAGAGTCAAAATCAGCTGAAGTTGCAAAATTACTTTCTAGTCCTATCAAAGACATGTTTGTGGCAATATTTTTCATTTCAGTTGGTGCATTGATGGATGTTTCACAACTTGAAAATTACATTTTCATTGCAATTGCTTTAATTGCAGTTGCTACTGGTATGAAGTTTGGTGGTAATATGTTGGGTAATTTTATTTTCAGACAAAAACGAGGAAAAGCACTTCGCTCTGCATTTACTTTGGCAGCTCCTCGTGGTGAATTCTCCATTGTAATTGTAAAAGTTGGGGTTGACATTGGTGCAGTAAGCGCCTTCTTGTTCCCACTTGTGGGTATTATTGCAATTATTACTGCATTTATTTCTCCATTTTTAATGAAGGCTAGTGATAAAATTATACCTGTATTAGAGGAAAACGAAGATGTCTGATGAATTACAACAAATGTTAGATAGTGTTCATGATGGAATTACAACTTTTGATTTTGAAGGTAAAGAAACTTCTTGTATACTAATTGAAGAAGAAAAATATGGTTTAATTAGAGCCAAGATTGAAGGTCAACCTTTTTCTGTTAATACTGATCTTAACATTCTTCAAGATGGGTTGGGAAATGTTTTTGTTGAAATTATTTTAACATTTTCAATAGGTAATATTTCTGAAAAATTTCTTGTTAATGCCAAAACTGATTTAAAATTTTTTGAAGTTCTTGCAAATACCTCTATGCTTGTACTTAATTCACCTGAATCAAGATATGGGCAAGATAATGTAATAGCAATTCAATTACCCCGACCTGAAAAGGCACATGATGCACTTGAAATTATTAAAACTGGCTTAATATCTAAAAATCAATAAGTGGTGCAGTTACCGGGATTTGAACCCGGGTCACGTACTTGGCAAGCACGAGTACTAACCAGACTGTACTATAACTGCAACAATTCAAAGGGTTGAATTTGCAGATTTAAGCGTTTTTAAGCTTTCTTTGCTGTAGTAATTCATGGATGATCTTCTTTTGAAGAAAATTGAACAAAAAATTCAAGATAGTATTTCAAATAAAGATGATATTAAAGAATTGATTAAATTACTTTCAACTATTGATGATTCCAAATCTTTTACATTGGGTATTGTTGTAGGTAGATTATACAATACTTTTTTCTATCAAAGTAAGAGAATTCTCAAACGTGATCCTACAAAACAAGAATTTGAAGATTTTTTAAAATTTATTGAAAATAAGAAATCTGATTTAGAACATCTATGGTGATGGTTTATTCCATTCAATCACTTTGATTGTTGGAGTACCTGGTAATTTGACACATGCTCCGTGAAGTGCTTTCTTTGCTGCAGTTAGATGTGATTCACCGCTAACAAATAGTTCCATAATGCATTGTCCTTGTCTCACTCTTGCACCTAAACTAGTTGCCTTGCCCCATGATCTTCTCATTCCTTCTGAAACCCTATCTGCACCTGCAGTGGCAATTTGTTTATTTTCTCTTAAGAGATTATGTGGATAAATTCTAAGTCTGGAATAGTAGCCTGTTTCTCCAGTTGTTTTTTCTAGTGTTTTGTTTGCTGCTAATCTAGTTGATTCAATAGCCATATGTC
>CABXPS010000008.1 GCA_902514095.1 uncultured marine group I thaumarchaeote
GAACTGCATTCATGAGTACATTCAATGACATTTACTATTCCTTCTCACCAATTATTGCAGATTATGAGCGTGAAAATCCATACTTCAAAGAAGCAGTAAAACTAGCAATCACTCCGATGATTTCTACTCTATCATTAATGGAAAATGCTGAATCTGAATCAGAAGTTTTGGGTATTGGATTATCTATAATTGCGCTTAATTTGGGAATGTATCTTGGAGTTCCAGCTATAGTTGTAGTTGGAATTAGAAAGAAATTTTGAGAAGATAACCGATAAATACGTCACAAAAAGTTTTTTCACATGGATAAGCGTAAAGGTATGGGTGCTCTAATTTTTACACTTTGTATAGGTGCATTTTTTGTTTATGCCTATTTACTCATGTTATCTGAATGGTCTCCAATTGTTTTACAACTATCTGTATTGATGGCAGTTGGAGGTATTCTTGGAATTATTGCTTGGATTGGATATGTAATGGCAACAACAAAACCTACATCTGCAACAATTACATCAGCTGATGATTCACCTATTTAGTAATTCTAACATCTACAACTGTCTGATAATATCTTGGACCTACTGCTCTAACAATTTTTGATCCAAGAATTTCTGATTTTACTGTTGTAATTTTTTTATAATGTTCTTCAGTTAATTTTCCAGCTTCTGATTTTTTATCTGCATGTATGTGAGAATAATAATGAATAATTCCCCCACTTTTTGTTGTATTTATTGCTGAATCTAAAAATTCATCTGATCTTTCTGGTAATAATGTTAATGTTCTGTCTGATTTATCCATTAATTGATCTTGAATAATTTTAGATGCATCACCATTAATTGAAATTATTTCTCCTGCTAGTTTGTTTATTGTAATATTTCTTTCACAAAGTTTTGATGCTATTGGATTCAAATCAATACTATAAACAGTACATTTTTTCTTTTTTGCAGCCATTATTGAAAACATTCCTACACCTGCAAACATGTTTACTATTACTTCTCCATCTTGAGTTAATTTTGCAATTCTTTCCCGTTCTGTTGAAAGACGTGGTGAAAAAAATGCATTTTCTACATCTACAATGAATTTACAGTTAAATTCCTTGTATTCTGTTTCGGTATTATCTTCACCTGCAAGAATCTCAAGATTTCTTGTTCGAAAATCTCCTTCTACGGCTGAAGACTGGTAAAATACACTTTTTACAATTTTTACCTGATTAAGTAACGTTTCCCCAATAATTTTTTTCTTGGATAATAAGGATTCTGGTATTCTTACTATGATGATATCCCCAATCTGATCAAATGCTGAAATTAATTCATCACTTTCTTTTGATGTTAGTATATTCTCTAGTGCTTTTTTTAGCATTCGAGTCAATGCTTGTAGTAAAAGTTTCCTGATGATTTTTGATCTTTATCTAATCTACTTTCTATTTTGTTCACTCTCGGTCTTAGACTTTTTTCATCTCTTCTAAATGTCATATCTAATGATTTTAGGAATCTATTCATTGCTTCAGGTTTTGGCATAGGTGCTGTAGCAGTTCCTGTTTTTCCTGATTCTCCTTCAAATATTATCATTGAATCTGATACTAAATCCATTAATTGTAAATCATGATCAATAACAATTGCTGATTTTCCATAAGAACGAACAAATTTCTGCAAAAATTTTGCAACTGCAATTCTATCTTCAACATCTAAAAATGCTGAGGGTTCATCTAATGCATACAAATCTACTTTTTGAATTAAACATGATGCAACTGCAATTTTTTGTAGTTCTCCACCTGAAAGATTTTTTATAGATTTATTGTATAATTTTCTAATTTTTAATGGGTCTAGAATTTGTTCTTCTTCTTGACTTCCTTCAATAGGACCGCCACTTGCTTTTTCTAAAAGTGCTATGACTTCTATATCAACATCATTTTGAAGATATTGTGGCTTGTATGCTATCTTGATTTTTTTATCAATTGAACCAACATCTGGTTTTTGGACACCTGCAATCATTTTCATCATTGTAGTTTTTCCCAGTGCATTAGCACCCATTATGCCTAAAACCTCACCTTTTCGTACTTTTCCAGGCTCAATTGTTACTGAAAATGAATCAAAGTTTTTTTCAAGTTTTGGATAGTTTACAATGTCACTACCTTCTTGGAAAATATCAGTAGATGATGATGATATATCCATAGAGAATTTTTTATCTCTAAATCTAACATTTTCATTTGGTAAATATCCATCAAGAAAAACATTGATTCCAATTTTAGTGGATAAAATATTTGAAACAATTCCATATGCTGTTGGTTCACCATACAACACTTCAATATAGTCACTAAGAAAATCAAGTAATGTTAAATCATGTTCTACTACCATTACACTTTTTCCAATTTTAGCTAAACCTTGTATTACTCTAGCAACACCTGTTCTTTGAAATACATCGTTATACGATGATGGTTCATCAAAAAAATAAAACTCTGTATCTTTTGATGCAGCAGCAGCTACTGCAATTCTTTGTAATTCCCCACCACTAAGTTCTTTCAAACTTTGTTCCATGGAATTTTGTAATCCTAATTCTCTAACTAATTCTCTTGTTATTCCTCTTTCATCATATTTGTCAAGTAATTCATTTCCTGTACCATCAAATGCTTCTGCAAGATGATGAATTTGTTGTGGTTTTATTGAAGCACGAATTTGGTTTTGTTCAATTTTTTGAAAATGTTGTTTTAACTCAGTTCCACTATAATGTTTAAAAATTTCATCCCATTCTGGTGGGTTTTCATATCTTCCAAGATTTGGTTTTAGTTTTCCAGATAGTATGTTAACCACTGTACTTTTTCCCATTCCATTTCTACCTAGTAGTCCAACGACTTCTCCTTTTCTTGGAGTTGGTAATTTGTATAATCTAAAAGAATTTACTCCATATTGATGAATTTTATCGGTAGCCAATTCACTTGCTAAATTTACAATTGTTATTGCATCAAATGGACATACTTTGACACATATTCCACACCCATTACAAATATCCTCATCGATTTGGGCTTTTTTTGATTCCTCATTAATTGTAACACATTCTGCACCTGATTTGTTTACTGGACAGTATTTTATGCACTCTAATCCACATTTTTGTGGCTGACATAGATCTTGATCTAATACGGCAACTCTGTGTGTCATAGTTGTAATTCGATATTTTCTTTGCTTTATACCTATTTTGAGTAGATTTCAAATCTGTCGTTACCTTAATACATTAGAATTATGGTATGATTTTCAAGCCGGCCATAGCGTCAGGGTGCGACCTAATCCCGTTCCGAACTTAGAAGTCAAACCTGATGTCGCTGTTGTGCTACTAAGATGCGAGAGCTCTTGGGAAGCAACAGTGCTGGCATTTTTCAATTTTTACTCAATCTTTTAATATGCATTTCATGTGGTTGAATTGATTTCAATGCCAAATTGTAGTGTTTGTGGAGAAAAATCTGATAATGACATTAGACTATTGAATCACATGATGGAAAAACATGGTTGGAGAAATCCAAATGTAGGTACACCTGATAGAAATAGCAGGGGTTACTAATTTTTCAACTTTTGTAAATAATCCAAAATCAATCTAACTCCAAAACCTGTAGCGCCTTTTGGATTATATGGTTTTTCTTTTGTAGCTGCTCCTTGAGTCCATGCAACTCCTGCAATATCTAAATGTGCCCATGGTGTATCTTTAACTGCACTTTTCAAAAATGCTGCAGCTGTAATAGTTCCTGCAGCTCTTCCTATTCCCACATTTTTGATATCTGCAACATTTGATTTTATCATATCCATGTAGTCTTGTGTTAATGGTAATTCCCAAATTTCTTCTGTTGTTGTTTTAGATGAATCTGTAATTTTCTTTGTTAGTTGTTTATTGTTTGATACAATTGCAGCTACGTTATTACCTAATGCAACAATACATGCTCCTGTTAAAGTTGCAAAATCAATAATTGCTTTTGGAGAATATTGTTTTTCACCATATGCTAAAGCATCTGCTAAAATGAGCCTGCCTTCTGCATCTGTATTTAGAATTTCTGCAGTTTTTCCGTTGTATAATTTTATGATATCTCCCGGTCTATATGCTTCTCCTCCTGGCATATTTTCTACTGATGGAATAATCCCTACTACATTAATTGGTAATTTTAGTTCTGAAACTGATTTCATAATTCCTAATACTGTACATCCACCACATTTGTCAAATTTCATTTCATCCATACTTTGTCCTGGTTTTAATGAAATTCCCCCAGTATCAAATGTAACAGCTTTTCCAACTAAAACAATTGGTTTTTGATTTTTAGGTCCATGACTATGTTCTACGGTGATCAGTTTTGGTTCATTTTTACTTCCTTTACCTACAGCTGTAATTCCTCCAAAACCTTTTTTCTTTAATTCGGGTTGTGAAATTATAATACATTTCATTTTATTTTTTTTAGAAATATCTTTAGCAAAATTTGCTAGGGTTGTAGGAGTACATTCGTTTGGTGGTAAATTTCCAATACTTTTAGTAAATATTGCACCTTCTGCAACAGCTTCAGCAATTTTAATTGCTTTTAAAATTTTATTTGATTTTGAAACTATGATTGTCATATCTGGTGATTTATCTGCTTTTTCTGTTTTGAATTTATCAAATTTGTATAATGACATTTTTACACCTTCTATAATCTGAGAAACTGCTGAAATTGAATCAATAATAAAAGTTGGTGGTGTTATAATTGAAAATTCTTTTAATTTTAATTCTCTTGCTTTTTGTGCAATTTTTCCTGAAACAAATCTTATTGTATCTTGTGTTAGATTTTCTTTTTTCCCAATTCCTGCAAGAAGAATTCTTTGAGCCTGTTTTTTACCTGGTATTGGAATAATCGTTAATTTTCCTAGATCACCATTCATATCTTTTAGCGATTGATTGATTGAAGATAATGTTTTTGTATCAAATTTTGGTAATCCTAGAACTTTATTCGAATTTTCTAACACAAATCCACATAACAGTTCAGTTTTCTTTTTTGCAGAACTCTCAGTTTTAATCTTCACGATAAAATCATGTTTTTTAAAGGATTATTTAGATTTTCTATAAATCAATTTTTTTACTATTTGTAATGAGTGTAAATGATCTAATAAATACTGTTTTAACACTCTTACAGTCATTACTACAGATGTTATCGATTTGATCAAATTTTGTTTTTCTTGATTTTGTAGAAAAAATTGATTTAATTAATGGAAATAATGCTGCTCTTCCACCACTTGCTCTTTTTTCATCAATAAACCAAAACATTTCTAATGCTGATTCATCTAAAATTTCATCTCTAATTTTTATTCCAAAATTTGAATAATGTCCTGCCATTGTAATTTTACCTCTTGCCAAAAAATTTACAATTGTTGCAAATTTTATACAAACATAACACTGATTATCAAAAAGTACAATTGGAATTTCATTTTTAATTTCCATAATTGTATATAATTGCGATCAAATTAAAATTTTACAGAAATAGATTTTTATTCGATTTATGGAGATAGATCCAGATGGGTCTTAATTATTATCAAATTAAAAAAAATATTCTACGAGCTCGTAAATTAGTTATTAAAGCAACTAATACAGCAGGTTCTGGTCATCCTGGTGGTTCATTTTCAATGGCTGAAATTTTAGGTTGTTTATTTAACAAGCATTTGAAATTTGATGCTCAAAACCCTCAATGGGAGGATAGAGATCGTTTAGTATTATCAAAAGGTCATGCTGCTCCTGGATTATTTTCTAATATGGCAGTTGCAGGTTATTTTCCAGAATCTGAAATTGAAACTTTACGAAAATTTGGGAGTAGATTACAAGGGCATCCTGATCTAAAATGTCCTGGGGTAGAATTTTGTGGTGGTTCATTAGGAACAGGACTATCTTATTCTGTTGGAATTGCATTAGCTGCAAAAATTGATTCTAAAGATCATCATATTTACACAATTATTGGAGATGGTGAATCTGATGAGGGTCAAGTTTGGGAAGCTGCTATGACAGCTTCAAAATACAAAGTTGATAATCTAACTGCTTTTCTTGATAGAAATTTTATTCAACAAGATTCTTACACTGAAAAAATAATGCCATTAGATAAAAAATTAGAAGGTGATGACATTGCTGAAATGTGGAAGGATGCATCAAGATGGAAAACTGGTGATAAATGGAGATCATTTGGTTGGAATGTTCTTGAAATTGATGGACATAGAGTTGAACAAATTGATGCAGCAATAATAAAAGCTAACGCCACTAAAGGAGTCCCTACAATAATTATTTCCAGAACTATCAAAGGAAAGTCTTTGGAACATATGGAAGATAATCCTCAATGGCATGGCAAAGCACCTGATTCTGATATTGTTCCTATCATTAATTCTGAATTAGATTCTCAATTTTTGATTGCTCCTTCTATTATTGCAGGTGATATGTCTAATTTAGAAAATGAAGTTAAGAGATGTGTAACTGGAAGATCTGATTTAATTCATCTTGATGTAATGGATGGTCAATTTGTTTCAACAAAAACTTTTGATCATAATAAAATCAAAGAACTAAGACCCTTAACTGTAATTCCATTTGATACACATCTTATGATTAATGATCCTGTAAAACATGTTAAAGATTACATAGATGCTGGAAGTGATATTGTAACAGTACATGCTGAAGTAACTGATGAATCTAGTTTTGGAGAAATTCATGATCTTTTAAAACAACATCAAGTTGGTGTTGGTTTTGCAATTAATCCTGATACTGAATTACCTGAATGGTCTTACAAATTTTTGTCTACATTAGATCAACTAATTGTAATGTCTGTAGTTCCTGGAAAATCTGGTCAGAAATACATTGAGGAAACTCATTCTAAAATGGCTAGATTGAATTCTATCCTTAATGAATATAATTTTTCAGGCTGTATTGAGGCTGATGGAGGTGTAAATATTGAAAATATTGGATCTGTATTTGCAGATGGTGCACGTGCTTTTGTTGGAGGTGGTGCAATTGTTGGACAACAAGATGTTAGAGCTGCAATCAAAGATTTTAGAAATGCAGTTTTAAAATCAAGAAGACGTATGTTACTTGATAAAGCAAATCAATTGGGTGGTTCTGATTTAGTCAATAAGTGGATTGGGTTACATGTTATTGGTGCAAAACAAGAAGAAATTAAAAAAATTGCACAGGGGGCAGGATATCTTTGAATGAACCAGTTATGACTGACATGCGTTCAGAATATTCAAAATCATTAATTCAAGTTGGACATGATAATTCTAATGTTGTTGTTTTAGGTGCTGATACAACTGATTCATTAAAGACTTCTGGATTTGGAAAACAATTTCCTGCTAGATTTTTTAATGTTGGTATTGCAGAAGCAAATCTTGTTACTGTATCTGCTGGATTAGCTGCTTCTGGAAAAATTTCTTTTGCAAGTACTTATGCCATATTTTTACCTGGAAGAGCAGTTGATCAAATTCGAAATAACATTGCATATCCTTCACCTCTTGGAAAAAAAGGACTAAATGTAAAATTAGTTACATCTCACGGAGGTTTGTCTGTTGGACCAGATGGTGGCTCTCATCAACAAATTGAGGATATTGCAATTATGCGAGTAATTCCAAATTTCCGAGTTTTTATTCCTGCTGATACTATTTCTGTTTCAAAATTGACTCATTTGATGGCATCTGAATATGGACCATTTTACATGAGAATGGCAAGATCTAAAACACCTATTGTATATTCAGAATCTCAAGAATTTCAAATTGGAAAAGGAATTACTGTAAGGGATGGTTCTGATTGTACAATTGCAGCATGTGGAATTACTGTTAGAATGGCTTTAGAGGCAGCAGAAATGTTGCAACAAGATGGAATTTCATGTAGAGTTTTAGACATATTTTCAATCAAACCTATTGATAATGAAATTTTAGAAAAAGCAGCACGAGAAACTGGTTGTATTGTTACAACTGAGGAACATAATATTTTGGGAGGCATGGGCTCAGCCATTGCAGAATCTGTTTCTGAATCTTACCCTGTACCTATTAAAAGAATTGGAGCCCAAGATATGTTTGGAGAATCAGCACGCGATGCTGAAATTCCATTACTTTTAGAGAAGCATGGAATTACATCTTTTAATATGGCAAAACAAGCAAAAGAATTAAGGAGTAAAAAACTATGAAAATTTTTCTTGATACTGCTAATTTAGAATCTATAAAAAAATTCAATGATATGGGTTTGTTAGATGGTATTACAACAAATCCTTCTTTAATGTCAAAAGAAGGTGGTAATCCAAAAAATGCAATGGAAGAAATTACAAAAATTATTCAGGGAGACGTAAGTTTAGAAGTTGTTAGTACTGAGTATTCTGGAATGATGGAAGAAGGTAAACGTCTTCGTGAATATGGTGATAATGTTGTTGTTAAAGTTCCAATGACTCCTGATGGTCTTAAAGCATGTAAATCTTTTTCGTCACAGGGAATTCCTGTAAATGTTACATTAGTATTTTCTGCAAATCAAGCTTTACTTGCTGCAAAATCTGGTGCAAAATATGTTAGTCCATTTATTGGAAGATTAGATGATATTGGTCAAGACGGAATGAATTTAATTAAAGAAATTAAAACAATTTTTTCAAATTATACTTTTAAAACTCAAATTCTTGTTGCAAGTGTTCGTCATCCATTACATGTAATTGATGCCGCAAAGATTGGTGCTGATGTGGTGACGTTGCCTCCTGGAGTTTTGGATAAAATGTTACAACACCCTTTGACAAAAATTGGTCTTGATAACTTTCTTGCAGATTGGGAAAAACTAAAACAAAAAAATCCTGATACTAAAATATAGAAAATATAAGAAAAATAAAATCCAAAAAGGAGTTTACGTTCTACCTTTTTTTTTGAACTCGTGTCTCTACCTGATGTGCTTTTTCTTAGCTTTGTTTGCAGGTCTAGCTTTTGGTTCTGGGGTATCTGAAAGTTTTCTTCTACCTGTACCTCTGCCTGTGGATACTGTTCTGCTTCCTGCGGCTTTCTTTCTTTCTGCTTGAATTTTTTTAAATTCTTCTCCAGAAAATTTGAGATCGTCTACATCTACTTCTATAGTTCCAGTACCTCTGCCTGTTCTGATTTTAACTTTAACCATATTTTTACTAAAATTATCAAGACCTTTTATAAGATATGTCTATAATTTTTTTCTAAAAACAAATTATCATAATTTCAATTTTTTATGATACTATTGGAATTTATCTAATAAATTATTTTTTTTGGAATTAGTATTAGTATAAAATTAGATACTTTTTTCATATTATTGTGAAGAAAATATTTTTTATATTACCTGTGATAGCATTTATTCTAATTTTTAGTAATATGTTTTTTGGACATTTACTTTTTGCATATGATCAAGATATTAACAAATATTCTATCTATGTCCATTTTCAAGAAGAATGGGATAGTTATCCTGTAAATATTCTATTCGATGTAACAAATGTTTGGTCTAATTCAAATTTTTCAAATTATACTTATTCTACTGATTTTTCTAATGTTTCTGATTTTGATAATTATAATTCAAATAATTTACAATATCAAGATAATCGAGGTTATGTGGAATTAAAACATCAGTTTAGTGATTGTAACTCAAGCTGGAAACCAATGCTGTATAGACATGTAATTGATTCAGTTAGAACTCAAATTGAATTAATTCAAGGTAATGAATTAAATGATGATCCTTATGTTTCAATTTTACCTGATATAAAATCTATAAATTCAACTGTATCCGAATTCTATGTTCAGTTTATTCCAATATGCACAGATAAAAAAATAACTTCATACGAATATTCAATTTCGATTGATGATGAAACTTCTTGGTTTGATGTTTATTTTGTTAATTCAGAAAAACAACTTAAAAATTATCTAAATTATAACTTTTTTGATTTTTACACAGACAATGATTGCTTTGGTAAAAATTATCATAGCTTTAGTGGAATTTGTGAAAATGTTGATCAAGAATCAGGTCTTCTAATTATAATTCCTGATAATTTGAATCGTTCTTTAACAAAAATTAAAGTAAATCTACATGAAAAAATTTAGAATAGATTTTATTAACTATTAATCCACCCTAATTTTTTGAAATACGCAAACATAATAATTGCTGGTATTACAGATGCAAGAATTATGACTATAAACGTGGTAAATGGGCCTACAATCATAACATTATCCCCAATTCCTCCCGGTAGATTGACATTCATTCCATAAAATGTTCCAATCACTGTTGATGGAATGGCTAGTGTGAAAATCATAGTTAGAACAGCTAATACTTTGTTTGTTTTCTCATTACTTAATACAAAATCTGTATCTTTGTAAATTTCCATAGTTTCTCTTGATTCTTCTAATGTCTCTATGACTTTGTCAATGTGATCAATTACATCATCAAAGTATAATGAGAGTTCATCATCCGAATTATCTGAAAATCTTTTGACGTTTTTTGCAATTTCTAGTACAAATTTCTTTAATGGTACTGATATTCTTCTTAATCTGTTAATTTCTCTTCTAAGTAATGCAATACTTCTAGCAACTGGTTTTGATTCATCAAAGACATTGTCTTCCATTTCATCTAAATTTGCAATAATTTTTCTTGATGTATGTAAAAGATCATCTACTAAAGCATCTATAATTTCGTGAAGTAAATCGCCTGATGATTCTCCTAATAATCTACTCTTCATTTCTTGGTCTAAATCTGCTTTACATGTATTTACTAATTCTACTAATGGTTTTAGATCTCCTTGATGTACTGTAACTAGAAAATCTTTTCCAATAAATATAGATAATTGACTATTTTTTGATATTCCAATTTTTTGTGCAAGAGGTGGAAAATGTAAAATTACAAAGAAATGATCATCATAACTATCTAGTTTTGGAAGTTCAAATTTTGTCATACAATCTTCTATGTTTAATTCATTGAAATTGTATTTTGCAGCTAATTTTTCAACATCCTTTCTATCTGGATTTTGTAAATCTATCCATACAAATTCATTACCTTGTATATTTTCTATTTTCTTTTCAACAGGTACCTCTAGTGATTTCTTACCTGAACGTAATCTGTTGGTGATGAATCCTCGTCTCATGGTGAACAATACCCTGAGCCTACAAATTTAAAGCGATCGTTCATTGTTTTTGCAAATAATTATCCTCTGATAAAAAATCCTATTTTATTATTAATTTGAGGCTAATTGATCTAGATTGTTCTTCTACCTTATGATTGAATCTTAAAGATTATTACTAGACAAAGAAATTTCTTTTTTTGTGGCCCTCGTAGTACAGTGGTTAGTATAGAGGATTGTGGATCCTCGGACGGGAGTTCGATTCCCCCCGAGGGCCCATATAGTATATTGTTACAAGTATCAATATGTAGGCTAGAATATTTTTGATGACTATTTTCTATTTTTAAAATATTCCAAACTTGCTTGATTCCATTTCTTCTTTAATGGCAACTTTGAATCTGGGAGATTTATTTTCCATATTTTTTGTTAACCATGTGAGGAATTTCTTATCAGTTCCTTTACCCTTTAATTTTTGAAAATCTGCACCCATCATTGATTCCAATTTTTGCATTAGTGTTCTGTTTACACTTAATACAAAAAAATGCCATCCAAATGCAAATTCTGAATCGGTCATGACAAAATCGTCTTTTCCATGTACCATCTCCTCTAAAAGTGTAAGTTGATGTGTTAGTGCTTTACTTGTTTTATCATAATCTATGGCAGATACATTGATGTTTAATCTACTTTCCATATTTTTTTTATGTATATACAAAATAAAAGGCTTACACCTATTTTTATTTTAACAAATGTTCAAAATCAATATCAAAATGCATTTTCATGATACTAATGTATGTTTTAATTGATTCTGGAATTTCTTCTGTGCATACTACACCCAATTCCTTTGCATTGATCCAAATAATTAATGTCTGTATAATTGTTAGAAATCTATCGTTTTTAATTTCAGAATTTGAAATAGATTTTGTATATCTTTCTGCAAATTCCCATGCAGTAACAAAATCTATACATTTTACACCAAAAACTGCTAATAGCTGTTCTTGTAAATTTTCTGCTTTTTTGAATGGTACTTTGTTGATAATATATGGAAAATTTACTTTGTCTGGGAGATAATTTGGTAGTGGGCCCCATATTGTAATTATTTTTGTTTCTGGTTTTAATTTCTCAAATTTTTTAATCATTTTCTTTATGATTTTTTCATCTGTAAACCAAAACAGTATTACAGTTGCATCAGATATGTCTGATTCTTCTATATTTTCATGAATCATTTTTGCATTGATATTTTTTTTTTCAATATTTTTTTGTGCACTTTGAATTTTTTCTAAATTATTATCTATTCCTATGGATTTTTTGACTTTAAATTCATTAATTGCAATTTCTATTCCTTTCTCATCATTACATCCTAGATGAAAAAAAATATCATCTTGTCCTAAATTTGAAAATTTGAATATATCTCTCAATGATTTTTCAGGTAATTGAACATCTTCTCCACTAAGCAGATTTTTTGGAAGTGTTTCTAAATATTCTTCAATTTTCAATAATTATACTATTTCAAACAAGAATTTATTCTCTTATACTTTCTAATTTTGATACTGCTTGCCATAATTGAGTTCTTACATAAGATGGCATGTTTGGATCTTGTGTAACATCATCAAGTAGGCTAATTGTATTTGCAGCTCTAACTGAGAGTGAATTCTCTTCTTTTACTAAATCTGCAATAAGATCTGTAATTGATTTTTTAATTGTTTTTGGAGTAGAATTAGTAGATACAATTAGATTTAATGTATCGATAGCTTCTTTCATTGATTGTTTATTTTGAGCCTCATCTGCCATTTTTTACACATTTTGTTAAAAATTAGCAGTATATAGTTACATCTCTACAAATACATTGTCTGATTCAACTATGATATTATACGATGTCAAATCTCTTAATTTCATTGGAAATTTTAAAAATTTACCTGTCTTACAATCAAATTCAGCTGCATGCCATCCACAAGTGATTGTACATCCTTCTAACTTACCTTCAGATAAACTAGAACCTGAATGAGTACATGAATCATCTGTTGCACAATATTTGCCATCAATATTTGCAACTAGAATGTCTCTTCCATCAATTGATACTTTGATCATTTTTCCAGGAGTAATGTCTGATGTTTTTCCTGCAATTATTCTTCCCATGATAGTTTTTATCTGATCATTGTTAATATTTTTTTGTGTATGGAAATTCGAGAAGCAAATTCTTTTGATAAAATTTCAGTTTTAAAATTTTGTAAAGATACATTTTCTTGGGGAGACTATATCGATAAAGTTTGGTCTTCTTGGTTAGAAGAAGGTAATTTATTTTTATTTGAAAAACAATTTCCAGTTGGAATTTGTCATGCATTCTATTTTCAAAATCAAATTTGGATTGAAGGAATTCGTATTGATCCAAATTTTCGAAGACAAAAAATTGGTTCAAAACTTATCATTCATGCTGAATTAATTGGCAAAAAAACTAATGCATTATTTTCTTATATGTTGATAGATACGGAAAATAAAAAATCAATTTCCATGGCTAATTCTTTAAATTATGAAGTATTTCAAACATGGAATTATTATTCATTAATTCCTAAAAAAAATTCAAATTTTAAAATTGAATTTGCGAAATCTGTTAATCCTGACATTTTTCCTTTTTATGTAGATTCATGGAGATGGATTAAAACTACTAATACAATTTTATCCGATTTATCTACACAAAATAGAATCATTAAATCTAATTTGAGTGACAAAACTTCTTTTGCTATAATTGGTAATTACAAACATCTTGCTAAAACATTAATTGTTACCTTGTTTTCAGGCTCATTTGATACATTATCTAACATCCTCTATTATTTACAAAATTATGCAATTGAAAAAAATTATGAGCGAATTCAAATTTTAACTAAAGAAAAATTACAAACATCAGATTACTTAAAATATAAAATTTCATTTAATTTAATGAAAAAATCTTTACTTTAATTTGTTTTAATTATTTTTATTGTATTGTTTAACATTCCTAGACCTTCAATTTCCATTTCTAATTGATCACCGTCTTTAAGATATACTGCATTTGGTTTGTTTAACATTACACCTGCAGGTGTACCCGTTGAGATGATGTCTCCTTTTTCTAATGTCATTACTTTGGTAATTTTTGCAATTATTTCTGGAATTTTGATAAACATGTTACTTGTTGAGGAATTTTGTCTAATCTCCCCATTGACTTTTGTTGTCATTTTTAGATTTTGAGGATTTTGTATTTCATCTGTTGTTGTTATCCATGGTCCACATGGTGCAAATGAATCAAATCCTTTTCCTCTAGTAAATTGTTTATCTTTATTTTGAATATCTCTTGCAGATACATCATTGAAAATCATATATCCGAATATCATTTTTGATGCATCTTCCACACTAACATTTTTACAATTTTTACCAATTATCAAAGCTAATTCAATTTCATAATCTAATTGTGTGATGAACTCTGGACATACAATATCTGATTTTGTATGATTCAATGTTGTTTTTGGTTTCATTACTAATGCTGGTTCATCTGGTGCTTCTAATCCTTGTTCTTTTGCATGATCCACATAGTTGAATGCTAGACAGATTATTTTATTTGGATTTGGAATCGGTGTCAATAATTTATATTTTGAAATATCTTCTCTGTACTCTAATTCATTTATTTTATTCTTAATCTCATCATACCATCCATCAAACAAAAAATCTTTGATATTGAGTGGGATTGGTACTCCTGTTAACTCTGTAATTTCACTTTTTATGGCTATTTTATCATCTTTAAGAAAACCATATGTTTCACTAGTTCCATCTGTTACTCTAACTATTCTCATATTCTATCACTTGTGTGTAAAAATTGCCTGATTTTGTGAATCTTTTCTACAATATCCAAATCTAATAAATTGTATTTCTTCTCCGTCTTTTAATTGTAAGTAATGTGGTTCACAATACACATCCATCTCTTCTAAACTATCCTCGTTGAAGTCTTCACCGATAAATAATATTTTTGGAATAATCATTTTAATTTTATGTGCTGTTTTTTGTGAAACCCATTGTATTTTTGGAATACTTTTAATGTCTCCATCTTTTACATACTCTCCTTCTATTTCTTCCCCTTGTTTTGTAATCAAAATATTTCCTAATCCTAAAAGCCTGATCTGTTCTCCTTCTTTGATACTTTGTGCATCCTCTCCAGAAATATAGAAATTTCCATCGACATCAATTTTTCTTTTACCCATCTCTTTAACTGGATGATTTGAAACTTCAACTGTTGTAATTGATAAATTTTTTACTGTTATCTTTTTTGGATTACTAACCATATACAATCTAATGCTATTTTCATCAACAAATTTTCTATTAAATGCTTCAAGTGAATCAAATGGTGCAAGTGTATTTGCTTTAGTTAATCCTAATGACATGATAAATTTTTTAATAGCTTCTGGTTTTATTCCTCGTTTTTTTAATCCCTCTAAAGTTGGTAATCTGGGATCATCATACCATGAAACTTTACGTTCTTCAATTAGTGGTTTAATGATTCTTTTTGAAATTGGCATCCCCTTGAATTCTAATCTTGAAAAAAAGCCTTGTTCTGGTTTTCTCATATTCAGTGAATCTAAAATTGTTTCAGTCAACTCTTCTCTTAATTCAAATTCTTTTGAACGAAAAGCATGCGTAACTCCATCAATACTATCCTCAATTGCGACTGCAAAATCATAACTTGGCCAAATTCTGTACTTTTCACCTACTGTGTAGTGTTTTCCCTCTATTATTCTGAATAATACTGGATCTCTCATTACTGCATTATCTGCTTCCATATTTCCACGAAATCTGACAATTGCCTCACCTGGTTTGAATTTAGTTTTCATTTTCTCCCAATTACTGATATTTTTATCCAAATCTTCTCTACTGCATTTGCATGCTTTTCTTTCTCGTCTATTTTTACTAATGTCATCTCTTTTACATTTACAAATGTAGGCTTTTCCAGAATTAATTAATTCCATTCCTTTTTCATAAAATACTTCCATATCATCTGAAGTATTTTTCACTATGTCAAATTCTATTCCTAACCATTCTAATCCGACTTTAATTGCTGCATGATATTCCATTCTTTCAGCTTCGGGATTTGTATCATCCATTCTTAGAATAAATTTCCCTCCATACATTTTTGCATATTCTGAATTAATGATAGCTGCCTTTGCATGTCCGATGTGGGGATACCCATTTGGTTCTGGTGGAAATCTTGTAATGACATTTCCTTGTAGTGCATTTTTTAATTCAGGTAATCCTTCTCTTTCTTTTATTTTCTCTTTAGGGATTAAAATTTCTGGAAATTTTTCATCAATTTCTTTTTTTTGTTCATCAATTGATAATTTATTTACACTAGATACAATTTCAGCTATTTCGATTGAAATTTCTTTTACTTTGGTTCTAAATTCTGGTTTAGTTCCCAGAATCTTTCCTAAAATTATTTTATCTCGAGTTTCCCCTTCATGCTCAAATGCATTTTGAAGAGTCATTTTTCTAATTTCTTTTCTAATTTCTTCATCCATGATAGTTTCCTATATTGTAACTATACACTTCGCCTAACTACAAAATCTAATAATGCTGTTAATTCTATTTTGGCAGTTCCTTTGTATTTTATTAGTGATTTTTCAGATTTTTCAGCATATTTTAGAGCCTGATTTCTGACCTTTTCCTCGATACCTAAGGAACGAATTACTTCAACAGCCTTATTCAGATCCTTCTTTGAAATTTTACTATTTCCAAATGCTTTTAGAATTATTTTTTTCTCGTTATTTTTTGCTAATTTTATTGCCATTAAAATTGGGAGTGATTTTTTACCTTCTCTTAAATCATTTCCTACTGGTTTCTTTGTAACTTTAGGATCTCCCATAACTCCTATTAGATCATCAGTAATTTGAAATGCAATTCCTAAATTTCTTCCAAAACCTGAAAGATTTGAAATATCTTTAGGTTTGTTTGTTGCACAAATTGCTCCCATTGCACATGATACATCAAATAATGCTGCTGTTTTTTTACCTATCATTGTAATGTATTCTGCTTCTGTTGGAATCCTTTTTTCATCTGCCATTTTAATATCTAATAATTGACCTTCACAAACATCTACACAAGCTTTTGCAAGTCTAGATATTAGGTGTGTATTTGCATTTGGTGGTAATTTTGATTCTGAAATAATTTGAAATGCTTTTGAAAATAATACATCCCCTGCTAAAATTGCAATTGGCATACCAAATTTTTTATGTACTGTTGGAACACCATGACGCATTTCATCATTATCCATAATGTCATCGTGTACTAGAGTAAAGTTGTGCACCATTTCTACGGCACTTGCAGCAATCATTGCAGTTGATGACTTGCCACCTAAAATTTGACAACTTCTAATTACCATGTATGGCCTAAGTCTTTTTCCACCGTTAACGATAAGATGTCCTGCTGCATCATAGAGTTTTTTTGGATTGCCCTTTAATTTTGAATTAAGATATTTATTTACAATTTTTGCATTATTTTCAATTTGTTTAGTTTTTTTCATTTACTAATCTCCACTTTTCTGTTGGAATATGGGTTTTAATTGCTTCTTGTAATCCTTCATGCACTTCACTATTCATCCATGAAGATAAGACATTTTCATATTTTTTGAGCATAGATTGGTCTGATTTTTCAAGTAATTCAAGTGCAATTAACATCCATGGACAATAAATTTGAGGATTTTTTTTAATTTCAGTAATTAGTTCTTTTGCTGAAATCCATTTTATTTCATCAATTTCTCCTTCTATTTCTTTTAACTCTGTATTTTTATCAATCACTCCAACTAGGGTACCACAAATTTCATTTTCAGATCCTACATCTTTGTATGGTACATGATATTCAAATTTATGAAAATAATCTAATTTTTCTGAAATTCCCAATTCTTCAGGCATTCTTCTTTCTCCTGATGAAACATATCCTTCTGATTCTCTTGGATGGCTTGCAAATGTCCCATCCCAATCTCCTGGCCATAACATTTTTTCTTTTGCTCTTTTTGTTAGAACTAATCTTCCATCAATATCAAACAACAATGCAGTAAATGCTCTATGTAATTTTCCATTTGGTAAATGACATTTTACTTTCTCTTCGGTTCCAATTGGATTATCGTTTTCATCTACAAGTATTACTAATTCTTCAGGCATTTCTTTTTCCTCTAAACAATGTTCCTTTAAACTCTCTACTTTTAACAGCTGTTACAATTCTTTCAGGTTTTTTTCCATTAACAAAAAATACATTCATGCCCATCTTGGAAATCTTAATTGCTTCCTTTACTTTTCTAGTCATGCCTCCAGTTACATCCATTTTATTTTCTGACATTAATGGAATGTCTCCTTTTAATTCAGAAATTAATTTTTTTGATTTAAAATCAGAATACAATCCATCTTCATTTAATGCAAAAATAGTCAATCTTGGTTTTAGAACTTTTGCAAAATGAGTCATTATTTTATCTCCCGATAAGATGTATGTTTTATTTTGACCAAACCATAATGCGTCTCCATATGTGACTGGAATTAAGCCTGATTTTGATATTTTTTCAACTTCTTTAATTTTATTTGAAATTGGTTTGTTACCTGACATAAAATCAGTTGGAGGTAAAGCATATGGAGTTAATTTATTTTTTAATAACGAATCTAAAATAATTTTATTTAATTCAATCATTGAATTTTTAATAATTGAAACTCCTCTAATATTGTATTTTTTTTCTTTTGTATGCATATCATATTTTACAGACCAATAATGTCCATATGATCCTCCTCCGTGAACAATTATTATTGGCTCGTTAATTTTTCTTAAACTCTTTGAAAGATTATCGATGGTTTTTCTTCTAGCTGATAATGGTTTTTCTTTATTTGTAATGATTGATCCACCTAATTTTATTAGAATCATGTTCTAACAAATTATTTAGTCAATTAAAAAGTATTCAGTCCTTTGAAATCAATTTCAACTGAAAAACATTCAAAGTTATTATCTTTGAATTCTTTTAAAGTATATTCTAAATTTGATTCATCTGTTATTGCAAAAATACATCCTCCGCCTCCTGAACCTGTTATCTTTGCTCCAAAGGACGTTTTTTGTCCTATTTCTATCATTTTTCTTAATTGATTATTTGAAATTCCGATAGTCTCTAAATATTTTTGATTTTGATTAATTTTTTCTCCTAATTTTATTGCATTATTTTCTTTTAACAATTTTAAAACATCTTCAACTAATTCTAATTCTTGTTCTAACAATTTAGAAAATTCTTCCTTATTTTTAATTGTAAATGCCTTAACTTCTGAAACCATTGATTCAGTTGAATGTTCTATGTTTGAATTTGCAATAACTAATTGAAAATTAGGCTCATCTTCAATTTTTTTAAAACCTTGTTTCTTGTCATATTCCATAATTCCTCCATATACACATACAGTACAATCTGCTCCTGATGTATTTTCAAAAATTGTTCTTTCAGCTTCTATTGCAAGTTCTAAAATTTCTTCTTTAGATATATCTCCAAATAATTTGAAAATTGCAGCAGCACCTGCAACACAACATGCTGATGATGAACCTAATCCTACTCCTAATGGGATTTCTGAATCAATTTTAATTTGTATGCCTGTGTTTTGATTTTTAATTACTTTGTTCGCTAAATAATAAAATGGTTTTAATGGTGAATTAATTTCTGAAATTAATTTGTTGGGTTCTAAGATTAGATTATCTATTTCTGAATTAATGAATATTTTTTTGTCAGTAGTTTTTTCTGCAGTAACTGTGACTCTTTTATTAATAGAACATAAAATTGCTTTTACACCATATACTACAAAATGTTCTCCAAATAGAATTACTTTTCCTGGAGCAGATGCTTTAGATTTCAATTAAACACTTGAAATGGGTTATTCGATTTCCTCTTCAATCATTTTTGCTTCAAAATCATCAATCTCATATTTCATTGATTCATTTTCTTTTAATTCTCCTTTTTCAATGAGAATTTGACGAACTAATAACCAGTAGATTGTTGCTAATGCTTTTCTTCCTCTGTTATTTGCTGGAATGATAATATCTAATTTTGATGTAATGTTATCTGTATTTGCAATTCCAATAACTGGAATTCCTGCATTAGTTGCTTCAATTAGTGCTTGTTCATCTACTTCAGGATCTGAAATAAGAACTATTTTTGGTTCAATATAATATGGTAGTGATGGATTTGTTAAAGTTCCTGGCATAAATCTTCCAAGAAGTTGTTTAGCTCCGGTCATTTCACAGAATTTTTCAATAGGTATTCCAGCATATTGTCTACCTGAACATACTATGATATTTTCTGCTCCAATTCTATTGATAAATTTAGCAGATGTGTTAATTTTATCTAGTGTCATATCGATATTTAACATGTAAAGTCCTTCGGGGCTTGCTTTTTCGATAAATTGTTTCATGAATTTTGTCTTTACTTGTGTTCCAACTCTGATCCCAGTTGAAATAACTTTCTTTTTGATATCTATTGTTTCAGTTTGTTCACTCATGACGATTTTAAATCTCCGCCATGCCACATATAAAATCATGCCCTGATAGACGCAATAATTCATTTAATTTTGCTACTCTTTCACCCCCTACTACGCCTACTTTGAGCATTTTTGACTTTGTTGCTATACCTATGTGTGAAATTTGAGAGTCTGTAGATTCTCCAGATCTATGTGATGTGATTAATTTGATATTGTTTTGATTTGCAACATTTGCAAATTCAAGAGCATCATATAGACTGCCTGCTTGATTGACTTTTAAAATTGCAGCATTACATGCTTTTACATTAATTGCTTTTCTTAGAATATCTTTACTTGTAACTGTCAAATCATCTCCTGTAACTAATGTATTTGGAAATTTTGCAGTTAACTCTGCCATATCCTCAAATGCTTCTTCATGAACTGCATCTTCTGCATAAATTAATTTAAATTTATCAATGATATTTGCTGCAAAATCAATTTGTTCGCCTGTTGAATTTTCAAATCCAGCTCTATCGTACAAGTATTTTCCTTTTTCTTCATTCCATTGTGTTGAAGATGCAAAATCTACTCCTAACGAAACTTCTTTACCTAAAGTAAATCCTAAATTTTCACAAGCTTTTACTGATACTTCTAATGCTTTTTGATTTTCTAATTTAGGTGCCCATCCACCTTCATCTCCTCTTCCGTTTGTAAAGTTAGGATCTTCTTTTTCTAAAACTTTACGTAATTCTTTGTGAACTGCTAAATTTGTTTCAATTGCATCTTCAATAGTTTTTGAACCTGTTGCACAAATTAAAATTTCTTGAATATCTGGAGTTCCAGGTCCTGCATGTGCACCACCACCTAAAATATTTCCTAATGGAAATGGACATTTAATATTTGATTCAGTTGATAGTGTTTTGAATAATGGTTGGTCTAGTGATTTTGATGCTGATTCCATTGATGCAATCGTTACGGCAAATGCAAGTGCACCTCCAATTACTGAATAATTATTGGTATTGTCTAAACTTTTCAAAGTATCATGAATTGTTTTTAAATCTGAGGAATCTAATCCTATGAATTTTTGAGAATTTTGTGTTAGTATTTTTAGACTTTCTTCTGGACCTCCATTTGGAAAACTAGTTGCTTCATATTTTCCTACACTTGCACCAGAAGGTGCACATACTCTTCCTAGAAATTTATTATCTGATTTTATGTCAACTTCAATTGTTTTACTGCCTCGACTATTGAATAATACACGTCCTTCAATTGAAGTGATTTTAGACAAATTAATCTAATTCAGATAAAACTTCTTGTTTTCTTTTATGAATTGATTCATAGAATGGGATTACTTGTTGAATTGTTTCAGCAGTAGTCACAAGCATTCTTCTACAACAATATCTGTTAATTTTTAACTCATTTAGAATTTTTTCAGGATCCTCACCTATTTTGAGTTTAGTTTGATAACTATCATATTTGTCTGCAATTAAATTTCCGCACGTAAAACATCTAACTGGAATTAACACGATGAAAAAAGTCGCCAAGGATTATAAAAACCATACAAGGTTCTTTTATTGCGGATGTCGCCCAGCCTGGCCAAAGGCGCTAGCTTGAGGGGCTAGTCTCTTAGGAGTACGTGGGTTCAAATCCCATCATCCGCACCATTTTTTAAAAATTATTTTTGTAGTTTTTCTAATGCTTTAATTAATTCTGTTCTTCTTTTTTCTTCTGTAATTGCAGATCTAACATCATCTACTAGAATTCTATTTACGTCAATTTTTCGTCTTGCTTCTTTTACAACTTTATCATATAATGAGAAAGTATAAAGCTGAAGATATAGGCCTTCCATAATTTCAAAAAATCTCATTGCTTCATCAATATCTCCTGTTCGCATTTCATCAAAAACTCTTCTTTTCAATTCTCCTACACAATCTAATAATCCTAAAACATATGATTCTGGCATTACTGCTAATTTTTTATCTGACGGAATATCTTTTTTTTCAACAACTGCAATTAGACATGCTGCTTCGACAAATTCTTGTTCTGGTGTAATCAAATATCTTCTTAACTGACCTGTTGCCTTTTTTTTATATTTTTTTAATAATATATCAGCTTGTTTTAAATTATTTTTTGCAGTTACTAAATCTCCTTTATGAACTGCAATAATTGATTTACTACATAGGATAATTATTTCTCTAGTATTTTTTAGTAAAAATTCTCTTGAATCCTGAGTTGCAGCTAAAGATTTTGTAATTTTGTTTAATGATGGTTTAACATTTTTTAACGTCATGTTACAATATTCTGAAACTAGGATAAAGCCGTTTGCTAAACTTTTATTTTGGTAACTATTTTCATGTAAAATATGGAAATAACTGTAGATCAAATGTATCAAATTGAAAATAAAGGTCATGATATGGGTTTTTTAAAAAAATTTATGATGGAAAATGCTGGAGCTGCAGCAGTAAGACGTTTAATTACTAAATTCGAAAATATAGCCTCAAAAAATGTTTTAGTTTTTGTCGGTTTGGGAAATAATGGTGGAGATGGTTTGGTAATGGCTAGACATTTAGCTGGCTATGGCTCAAATGTCACTGTTATGTTACTTGGTGATCCTGAAAAAATTAAAACTGATGAAAGTAATTGGAATTGGTCAATTTTAAAAAAAATGCCATCCATAAAATTAATGTCTGGTAATTCTTTGGATTTCAATTTTAAACCTGACATAATTATAGATGGAATTTTAGGTACTGGAATTACTGGTGAAATTAGAGAACCATATGCATCTGCAATTAATTATATCAATACAACTGATTGTTACAAATTTGCAGTAGACGTTCCATCTGGATTAGATCCTCAAACAGGAAATACTGCTAATATTTTTACAAAATGTGACATGACAGTTACATTTCATAAAATGAAAGAAGGTATTCCAAAAAGAAAGGACTTAACTGGTGAACTCTATGCAGAAAAAATTGGAATCCCTGTTGAAGCTGAAGAAGGAATTCTATGATAGTACATCAAATTCCAGTAGGACCAATGCAGAATTTTTCTTACATTGTAGTTGATGAAGATACTCGTGAATCTATAATCATTGATCCTTCTTGGAATTTAATGGAATTAGAATTAATAATTAAAAATAATAATCTAAAAATAAAATATATTGTTAACACCCATTATCATGATGATCATACCAGAGGAAATCAAGAAATGGTAGATTCTACCAAAGCCCCTATCATTCAACATGAATCTTCAACATTGAAAAATGATATTATTGTAAAAGATGGTGATTTTATTGAATTTGGTAATTCAAAATTAAAAGTTCTTCATACTCCTGGACATTCTAATGATAGTATTTGTTTAGTAGGTGATGGAAATATTTTTTCAGGTGATACATTATTTGTTGGTAATTGTGGTAGGATTGATTTACCCGGAGGTAGTGCATCTAAACTTTATCATAGTCTTTTTGATGTACTTCATTCTTTAGATGATGATTTAGTATTATATCCAGGTCATAATTATGGTCCAACTGAAGTATCTACTATGGGAAAAGAAAAAATGACTAATATGATAATGCAAAAACGAACTGAACAACAGTTTCTAGACATGATGGGTTAGTGACATTTTTGGAAGATTTTGAATTATTTGGTAATGTTGAACAGGCTCAAAATTTCCTTGAATATGTAAAATCTGGAAGATTTCTTTTTTCTTTTGTAATGTCATATACTGAAACTTGTGAAATTCCTGGAATTACTATTGCCGGTGCTGACATTAATTCAATGCAATATACTCCCCCAGCTGATGCAGAATATCTTCACTATGGATATTGTAAAACCATTGATAATATCCCAATGACTCCTGATGGAAAACCTACTCCTGGTCTTTTAACAAAAACAGCTTTAGAATCTGCAAGTATTCCTCATTTGACAATTAATGCTGGAAGTAAAATTACTCCTCAATTACCTTTTATTGAAACTGGTTTGTCTTTTGGAAAAAATATTTCTGTTGAATCTGCAATGACTGATTCTGAAGTTTCTGCTGCAGTTGAATATGGTAGAATTGTTGGAAGAAACATGGCATCATTAACTGATTGTTTAGTAATTGGTGAAAGCATCCCTGCTGGAACAACAACTGCTTTAGCTGTATTACGAGCTTTTGATTTTGATGCAAAAGTAAGTTCTAGTATTCCTACTAATCCTACAAAATTAAAAAATGAAATTGTTGATTCTGCACTTAAACGAATTGATTCTAAACATCCGTATAGTATACTTGCAGCAGTTGGTGACCCTATGATTGCTTTTGTTGCAGGAATGTTAAGTTCTGCATCATCTGTTTCTAAAGTAATGTTAGCTGGTGGAACTCAAATGACTGCTGTTTTGGCATTTGCATCTAAAATTGGATTTAATGAAGAAAATACTGCAATTGGAACTACTTCGTATATTACAAATGATCAAAATGCCAATTTTACAAATCTAGTTGAACAGATCGCAGACATACCTGCAATTTCTGTAAATCCTGGATTAAATAATTCACAATATCCTGGATTAAAGGCATTTTCAGAAGGGTTTGCAAAAGAAGGTGTAGGTGCTGGAGGTACTATCATCTCATCTATGCTAAAAACTGGAAATGATTCATCAAAATTTTTGAATCTTGCAGAACAAGAATATGCTAGATTATCTACTCTATCTAATCCTTAACTTATTGATAAAAGTCTAAAATTGAGTACAAAAATCAAACAAATTTTTAGATAATCTAAAAAAATTGAACATTTTTTCTTAATTTCTCTCAATATAGTTATCTTCATCTCTAAGAATAATTTCCTATGAGTCAAGTTATAGAATATGGCAATCTTGTAAATAGACTCTTCAATTTAGATAAAAATATTAGATTTGTTGCAGTGGCAAACAAATCTGGTGAAATCCTTGCGACAGGTTCGAAATCTGATACTGTTTTATTTTTATCTCCTGAGGAGACACAAGAAACTCTACATCATGCAATAACTGCATGGAAATCTAGAGAAAAACACTATCCAAAAATTGGAGAGGGAGTATACACTTTGGCAGTTTACGAAAAATTAAGACGTGCAACAATTCCATTACCTAGTGGAAATTTACTATTGGTAACAATAGATAATGCAGGAGGACAACAACGAATCATGGATAAAATAATCAATGAAGTAAAAATTCATGATCATTCTGGAACTACTTCCAGTTAGCAATATAGGAATAATGTTATTTCACAGTAACTGATTTTGCTAAATTTCTAGGATAATCTGGATCTGTATCTTTTTCTATTGCTGAATAATATGCTAGTAGTTGTATTGGAATAATTTCTGAAATTGGATATAGTATTTCATTAATTTTTGGAATTTCAATCCAATAATCATAAACATCACTTTCAATATCTGAAACACCGATAATTTTTGCTCCCCGTGCTTTAATCTCTCGTGCACTTGTTAATGTGTCAGTATATGTTGAATCATTTGGATTAATGATAATTACAAAAACATCTGTATCCATTAATGCAAGAGGACCATGTTTTAGTTCTCCTCCCGGAATTCCTTCTGCATGAATGTATGTTAATTCTTTTAATTTTAATGCTGATTCAATTGCAATTGGATAATTTATTCCTCTACCTAAAATATAAATGTCTGACACATTTTTCAATTCTTTTGCAATCTTTTGAATTTTTTTTGGATTTTCTATCATTTTTGAAATTGATTCTGAAAATTCTTCAAAATTAATTGTAATGTTTTCACTTAATTTCTGTACAATTTTGTACAATACTATTAGTTGTGCCGTGAAGCTTTTTGTTGCAGCTACTCCTATTTCTGGTCCACAATTCATTCCTAATATGACATCTCCCTTACGTGTAAGTGATGATGTGAGTAAATTAACAATGGAAATAATTTTACAGTTTAATTTTTTTGCAATTCTTACTGCTTCTAAAACATCTGCACTTTCTCCACTTTGAGAAATTGCAATAAATATTGAATTTTCTTCAATAACTTCTGGTGTAAATTGAAGCTCACTTGATATTATTGGCTCTGCTTTGATTTTGACATATTTTGATAAGATTTGCTTTGCAATGAGTGCTGAATTATAGCTTGTTCCGCTACCTGTAATGTAGATGTTTTTAGCATTTTTGATGTATTCTACTGCTTTTTCTATTTCTTCTATTGTTGTTTCTCCTGCTCTTAAGATTACATCTGGTTGTTCATAAATTTCTTTTAATGTAAAATGTGCATAATCTCCTTTGTATGCATCTCCAAATTCTTTTGAAACTTTTGTAATTTCATGCTTAACTTTTTTACCCTCAAAATCTAAAATTTGAAATTCTTTATTCTCTAAAATTATAAAATTCCCACTTTTTATGTATATTGCATTGTCTGTATATTCAATGAATCCTAAAACATCACTTGATAAGAAAATATTTTCTTGTCCTACTCCTACAATTAGTGGTTCATGAAATCTAGCTGCTGCAAGTTGACCATTTTCAAACATTGCAACAAATGCATAATGACCTTTAATTTTTGAAACTGTTTTCATAATTGTTTCCTTTACATCTTTTGTAATTTCATAATTTTTTTGTATCAAATTTGCAATTATCTCACTATCTGTTTCACTTTTGAAATTATATCCTTCATTTTCCAATTCCTTTTTTAATTCTTCGAAATTTTCTATTATTCCATTGTGTACTATTGCAATTTTTCCAGAATTACTTGGATGTGGATGTGCATTAAGTTCTGTAACTTTTCCATGAGTTGCCCATCTTGTATGGCCTATGCCTATATTGCCTGGTAAACTATCGAGTTGAATTTTTGAATTTACTTCATTTACTTTTCCAATTCCTTTTTTTACTTCAATTTGATTTTCTGATTCTGTTGCAACTCCTACACTGTCATATCCTCTATACTCCATTCGTTTGAGCCCTTTTACAATAATTGGAGCTGCAATTCCATTTCCCGAATAACCAATAATTGAACACATTGTAATTCTATTTGATAATTAGGGGTATTTACTGATAATGATGCTTTGATTAGTCTGTTGGAGGCTTATCTTCTACTACTGCTTCAGCCTTTACTTCTTCGCCTTCAGCAGATGTTGCTTCAGCCTTTACTTCTTCGCCTTCAGCAGATGCTTCAACTTTTGGTTCTTTAATTTTATTTTTTTCTAACATTTCTGGAATTTTAGATTTTGGAGTAAAGTGAACGCTATCTTCTTCTTCTACTGTAACTGTATATGATGGAATGTCAATTTTTCTATCCCCTACCATGATGTGACCATGAATTACTGCTTGTCTTGCTTGATATGGTGTTTTAAATCCTAATTTGTTTGAAACAATAGTTTGTAATCTTCGTGCAAGTAAATCTGTAGGTTTTAGATTGAGTACATCATCTAATGTTGCATCGCTTGGTATTAGACCAATTCTTGCAAGTGATTTCAATAATATTGGTTCTTTTTCATCTCTAACTTTTTGTGTTAATGCGAGTAATGATCTTGCTTGTTGTCTTACACGTGATAATTCTGTATGTGCTTTCCATAATTCTCTTTTAGTTCTTAATCCAAATGTACCTAAAGTTTGTAACTCATCCATTTTTAATTCATAATTAAGAGGTCGCTTTGGTTTACGCCAAACTTTACGTGGATATTTTGGATCTCCCATTCAAAACACCTATTCTTTTTTCTCCGCTGGAGATGCCTCTGCTGCTGGAGCTGCCTCTGCTGCTGGAGATGCCTCTGCTGCTGGAGATGCCTCTGCTGCTGGAGCCCCTGCACTTCCTTTCTTAACTGGAGCTGCCAATCCACCTTTTGCTACTCCTACTGCTCCTCCTTTCCTACCAGATGTTCTAGTTCTTTGTCCTCTAACTTTAAGACCACTTAGATGACGATAACCTCTCCAACTGGCAGTTATTCTTTCTCTTTCAATATCATTTCTTAATGTAAATGGAATGTCTGATGTTAACAAATGCATATCTTTTCCAGTTTCAATATCTCTTTGTCTATTGAGAAACCATGATGGGAATTTTGCTTCTATTGGATTTAAAATTAATTTTTCAATTGCTTGAACATTTGCATCTGTAAGGTGACCGATATTGGAATTTGTATTAATTTTAAGGGTTGTTGAAATTGCTATTGCAAAATTATATCCTATGCCTTTGATTTGAGTTAATCCTACGAGAAGTTTTCTTTCTCCTGGAATATCGTTTCCTACGATTCTTACAATATGTCTATATTCTTGGCTACTCAAGTATTCCAAAATTCTTAGAAACCCCGATAAAAACCATTGCTAGGCGTCAATCTTTTTGATTCCATGATGTAGTTTTTGAGGGATCAGAAGTTTTGTGTGCTTAATTTTAATGAATTTTTACTTGAATTATCTAAAGTCTTCATCTTTTGTCCAATCATTTCCTTGTACATTCCATTGGTTGCATTTACAGCATTTTTTTACTCCTCTTTGAGTGTCTATATCTATACAAAAACAGTGTTCCCCTTTACCTGATGGATCCTGACTACATAGTTTCTGCATATTCTAGATATGTTTTATTTCTTAATTATTCTATTGGCTTGAATTATTCAAAACATTATTACTTTCTAATTTATTGGATTTAGATAATGAGTGAATCTTTTGATAGGGAGAAAGTTATTGATTCTATGTTTGATCCTATGACATCTGAAATATTGGCAGAATTAGAAGATGGAAAAAAAGAATGTTCTGTTTTATCTCGTCAATTTTCTATGTCCGAATCTGAACTTTTGGAAAGACTTGGTTATTTGATAGAATGTAAGTTTTTAATTAAAACACTTGAAAATGATCAGTGTTCAATATCTGCAAATACTGAAAAACTTGGTTCTTTACTTGAAGATAGTGATGCTTTTGATGGTGCAATAAATGGTTTGGAAAAAATGGATAGTTATCTAAATTGATTTTCTTTTATTTCTAATTTCATAAATTGCCAATACTACTAATCCTATCATTCCTATAATTATACAAGATGAGGAAATACTTGAAATTATGAGTTTTTTATTTGCATCTGGAAGTGGACCAATTGCACCTGCCACATAACTTTCTTTATTATCTGAACTTTCAATAATTAATTCATAATTTCCAGAATCAAATACTTTGAATTCGTGTTCTATAGTGTCTTCATTAATTTTTTCTGAGATTATCTCAATACCTGAAGGGTCTAACATTTTTGCAGAAAATGTATTTTCTTTAAACTCCATTATTTGTACTGCAAAAATTCCAATAGGCGTTTCATTTTTATCTAAATTAACTGAAATTGTAACTATCTGTGCTGAATTTACTTTTCCATTACCTTGAACAATTCCTTCTAATGTAACTTGATTTTCAACTACAGATGTTGCAAGACCTGCAACTATTAGTATTCCAAAAATTACTATTACTAATCCTGTTTTTTGCACAGAATTTCTTTTATTTTCTTTATTTTAAACCTAATTTTTTTTACTTTTGAATCTTTGATAAAAAATTAGACTAGGCTAAAAAAGTTAGCTTAGGGTAACTTTAAATACAGAATTTCAAATTTTTTAGATATCTTGAAAATTACTCGATCTATTTTGATGATTTTATTACTTTCTGTAACAATTGGTGTTTCTGTCATTGTAGTGTTTCCAAATTCTTCTGAAGCTCAATCTGAACTTAAAACATTTGTAACTCATTCAGGGGAAATTATTCGAACAACTGGGGAAATTATTGATCCTCTTTACACTGTATCTACTGTGGAATTTGATCCTATGGAATATTTACGTGAATTCAATTATGGAAAAGTTTCAAAACTTTCTGATGGAACAACTGTTAGAGAATATACTATAATTGCTGAGGATGACAAAGTGATGGAAGTCTCTCCTGGGGTTTTCTATAATGTTTGGACTTACAATGGAACAGTTCCAGGACCTACAATTAGAGCTACTGAGGGGGATTTACTTAAAATTAATTTTATTAACAATGGTTCAAAAGAACATACAATCCATTTCCATGGAATTCATCCAGCTGGGATGGATGGTGTTTTTGAAGCAATAGGACCTGGTGGTGGAAAATTTGTGTACGAGTTTGAAGCTGGTCCTGTTGGAGTTCATCCTTATCATTGTCATGTTATGCCATTGGAGGAGCATATCATTCATGGTCTTTATGGTGTCTTCATAGTTGATCCTAAAGAAGGACGTGAACTTGCTGATGAAATGGTCATGGTCTTAAATGGATTTGATACTGACTTTGATACTGAAAACAATTTCTATGCTGCAAACACTATTCCGTTTTATTATCAACACCATCCAATTCAAATTAACACCAATGAATTGATTCGAGTTTATGTTGTGAATATGGTGGAATTTGATCCAATAAACAATTTCCACCTCCATGGTAATTTGTACAATTATTATCCTACAGGCACTGATTTGGTTCCTTCTTTTTATACTGATATGATAACTTTGTCTCAAACTGAGCGGGGAATCATGGAATTTGAGTACACATATCCTGGAAAATATCTTTTTCATGCCCATAAAGTAGAATTTTCAGAAAAAGGTTGGGTTGGAATATTTCTTGTAAATGATAATGTTGAATCTGATGAGAGTGATGACGAATATGGCCGTTAGTGACACTTCAAAATTTAAAGTTGTAGCAAGTGGTGTTATTCCATTTGCTTTTGTTGTTATGATGATATTGTATATTTTTGGTCCTGGTAGCGATTTGTTAGATTTTGGAGTTGCTCTTCCTGAAGTGACAATTGAAAAAGTAGATTTTATTGATTCAGAAATTCAAGCTACTGTGAGAAATACCGGTCCAATACCGCTTCAAGTTGTAATGGCTGATGTAAATGATAGAATTCAACCAGCTGCCGTAGAACCTGATGGATTTTTAGAAAGATATGAGACAACTTTGGTTAGAATTCCATTTGAATGGAATGAATCTGAACCTTACAGAATAGGAATTACTATTGATGATGGAACTCGTTTTGAAAAAGAAATTGAATCTGCTGCTCCTGCATTAAAATTTACACCGGAATTTGCCATATTTTTTGCAATCATTGGAACCTATGTTGGAATTATTCCTGTAATGATTGGATTATTGTGGCTTCCATTCATTAAGAAAATTAGTAAACAAAAATACCATTTCTTTTTGGCATTAACTGCTGGATTATTGTTATTTTTAGCAATTGATTCTATTGAAGAATCTATTGAAGTTTCTAATGAAAATTTAGCTAATAGTTTCAATGGATCATTACTTGTTGCTACTGTCGTTGTGTTGTCTTTTCTAACATTATATTATCTTGGAAACAAAATTGTAACAAAAGCGGATTCATTGAATTTCTCAAAACCTGTTGCAATTGGATTGATGATTTCTATTGGAATTGGATTGCATAATTTTGGTGAAGGTTTAGCTATTGGTGCAGCCGTTGGAATTGGTTCCATTGCATTTAGTACATTTTTGATTGTTGGATTTGCTTTGCATAATACTACTGAAGGTATTGCTATTGCAGCACCTATGTCTAGAGGAAAATTAATGCTTGGAAAATTGGCTATTATGGGTATGATTGCAGGTACACCTGCCATTTTTGGTGCCTGGATTGGAGGTTTTGCCTATTCTCCATTTACATCTGTAATTTTCTTGGCTATTGGTGCCGGGGCTATTTTTCAAGTAATTTTGGTACTAATGAAATGGATTCAAAAAGAAAATAATGGTAATCTATCCACCTTATCTATTGTATCTGGATTTGCAATAGGAATGTTGGTGATGTATCTTACTAGTATTTTGGTTTAGTTTGGTTCAGGATGAATTGTAATTACTGAATTTTTAATTTCTAATCTTATGACATGTTCAATTTCTGATGTGAGATCATGGACTTTTTCAATTGACAATTCTTTATCAAATGAACAATCAATATCAATTTTGAGAATATTTTCAAATTTTAATGATAAAATTCTACCAACCTTTTTTACATCTGGATAATTTTCTACAATTTTTTTAATTTTTTCTTCAGTTTCTATATCCTCAATATTAAAATTCTTTGGAACTGTTATGAATGGTTCTAGATGAATTGTTGCATGAGTAACTTCTGGTATTTCATTTTGTATTTTTTCTTCAATAATTTCAGAAATTTTATGTGCTGAAACTAAATTGATTTCTCTATTTACCATTACGTGTAAATTACAATATATTTTTCCTTTTGTTTTATGTGTAATTACATTATGAACTCCTTTAACCCCTTTGACACTTTTTGCAATTTCTAAAATTTTTCCATCTAATGGGACATTTTTCCAATTGGGTTCAAAATGAATTGTAATTCCAGCATTTGATATTTTATTTTTAATGTTTTCTTCAACATTATCGCTAATTTCATGAGCTTTTTCAAAACTTGTATCGCCTCTTAATGATATGGTTACATCTGCAAAAATTGTATCTCCTGATCTTCTCATTAGTATTGATCCTGTTTCTATAACTCCATTTGTTGAATTTGAAATTTCTCTAACCTTTTTTACAAGTTCTGGTGATATTACATCTGTCAAATCTAATGCTGTTTTGTATACCAGTTTTATGCTAAGTATTGCTAATAATCCTCCTAGAATCAAGGCTGCAATGAAATCTCCAAAATAAATTCCATATGTAACTAGGATAATTCCTATAATTGCAACAGATGTAGAACCAAGATCCATGAATGCATGATAGAAATCTGCTTTGAGGGTTGTTCCTCCAATTGCTTTGATACTTTTTCTAAGTAATATAATTCTGAAAAAATCAATTCCTATTGTGTATAGTCCTCCAATTATTGCAAATAATCCTGGTAAAACACTTGGAGGTGGACTTTGTAATCTATTGATTGATTCATAAATAAAAAAACAGGCAATTAGGAAAATTGCTATTCCTCCAATTAGTCCTCCTAATGATTCGATTTTTCCATGTCCATAGGTATGTTCAGCATCTGGTGGTTTCATTGCTAATCTTGCTGCTAAAAGTAAAACCAGTGTTACGATACTATCTAACAATGCATGGATACTATCTGTGATTAGTGCAAGACTATTAGAAATTAAACCAAAGATTAATTCTACTATGAATGCTGAAAATATTGCAAATAACGAAATTTGTAAAACTTTGGTTCTTTGAGCAAATATCTCCATTATTATGAATTATTTGATGTGGTATTACAGGTTTCTGAGAAAACTGTTGTTTTGATAGTAATTTTTATAAATTTCTCTTTTGAAAATTATTTGATTTTTAATGTTCAAGTATATTTTAGGAAAAAAAGAAAAATTAGACCATAAATTAGTCAACTTTAATTTGATTGAAAACATAAATACTCTGAGTCACGATTCAAATTGAAAATGAAGGTATCTGGATTTCTAGCATTTGCATTATTATCTATTTCAATTCTATCTTTTGGTCTAACTGGTGCAGTAAACGCACAATCTGTTCTTCCAGTATCTGTCGAAACTGATTCTTCAAGTTATACTACTGGAAATTCTATTGTAATTTCTGGTTTAATTCAAAATTTAGCTGAATGGGAACAGGCTGTATCTGTAATGGTTGTTAGTCCTAACGGAAATATGGTTTTCATAGACCAAGTTTTACCTGATTCTTCTGGAAATTATTCTACTACTCTTAAAGCTGGTGGCACAATGAATTCAAGTGGTGATTATGAAATTCGTGCACAATAT
>CABXPS010000009.1 GCA_902514095.1 uncultured marine group I thaumarchaeote
CCAAGTTCTGCACTAGTGTCACCTCTTCCAGTTGGAAAACCAGACCAAGTTTGTTCAAATAATCCACCTTCACCATAGTAAATTTCTCGTTGTTTGAAAAATGCTCCACTGTCTACAATCTGACCATCTGTTGCTTCTAAAGTCAAAAATCCATCTGGAACATGGGTATAAACAAGATGCTCATTGTACCATCTATTATCAAGACTAACAGATGATGGTAAAATTGGTTTCATTGAAGCAGTCCAATACAAAGTATTGTTAAATCTTAGAATATCATTATCTTCAAAGTCAACATATGGAATTAATCCTATTTCAGGCTTTAATTTAGCAAATGCAGCTTCCCAATCCCAAACTCGAATAACATCAAGAACATCACTATTTTGTTTTACATAATTTTTAATATTATTTGCAGAAACTGATGTTAATTGTACATCATGCGTATTTTCTTGAACATTATTTAATTCTCCAAGATATCTATTAACTCCAATTTGTTGGGCTGTATATGGTCCTAAAAATTCAATTTTCTTTGCATCAGCAATACTATTGTTTACTGCTACTACACCACCGACCAAAAGTGCAATTACAAGAATTGATACAAATCGTATTATTACATCACGTTTAAACATATGAGTTAGAACACGTGCTCTAATTCTATCAACTAATGAAAATGCAATTAAAGCAAAACCAATTACAAGTGTACCTCCAATAACATATCTTGTGTTATAATCAATTTGATCAGTGAAGAAAAGATTAACACCAACCCATATTATAGCAATTCCGAAAATGCCCTCAATAGTTGAAACATAATTTAGATAACGAGGTTTTCCTTCTTGAGAGTCTTGTAAATATGTTGTAACAACATCAATAATTCTATGAATACCGACATATAGAATTAAACGTAATCCAATTGCTGCAAGCATGGGTGGAATTAATATCACTAATGCAGGAATCATTGGAACAACTTGTTCAGCTGCATAAGTTGGATTACTATCGGGAGTTACAAATGGTAAAGAGAATAAGTTAGGTAAGTGTTCAACACCCAAAGTATTTCCTTCAATAAATGACATTGCTGCAAATCCAAACATAATATTTGCAAAGAATGCACCAAATAACAGAATTTTAGTAATTTGCCAAAGAACGAATTGTGGTGAAGTTAATTTATAATTCTTAAAACTTTGAAGATCTGTTGAAACAGATTGTTGAGGTCCTCGAGCAATAAATCCGATTGCAGTATTAATCCCATACCAGAAAATAGAAGATCTACTTACAATGTTTACACGGATAAGAGCAATGGCAGAAAGAATTAGAGTTGAAAGAAGTGTATAGAAAAGAGGTTTTGTGAATTGTTCTCCAAATTCAGTAAAATTCATCGATAAAATAACAGCTTGATTCCCAATCATAGCAAAAATTACAATTCCAATAATAGCAACAACAGCTAATTTGATGAATTTCCCAGTATCAGGTGGCGGAGCTTGCTTATCAGTAGAGGCGCTATACAAAATCACATTTAGTCATGATTCACTAAATTAAAGCCTTACCAGCAAAATTAAGCAATTGTTGCTAATTTTTTACAAATCAAATACACTGCAGCGTATGTTGGGAGTGATATTTTTTCATTAATGTATGGACCAAATTTTTTGTTTTTTAGCTTAAATTCAATTGGACAATTAGCTAGAACTTCAACAGAATCATCATTAAGAAAACATGCATCAGTATATGGATCAAATTTTGTTAAATTAGTACAAAGAATTTTGGTAAGACCACTCTTGCTGTTAATAGAACCAGGTAATCTAAAAATTCTATGAATATCCATAGTTACATTAGGATCAATTTTAACGCCAATATTCTCTGATACATCATCAAGTATTTTTTGAAAAGAAGAATATCCATTATTAAGTAATTCTGAAATAATTTTTGAACGTTTTGATTTTGAACCAAAAACTTGTTTTGAAAATCTTCCATTCCAACCTTTTTGATTGAAATCTGGAAATGATGATCTATTAGGTTTAAATTTTTTCATTCCAAATGTTTCAGGAATAGCACCACGGAACATAATATAATCAACAAGTTCTGATCTTTCTTTAGAACCTATTTTTTGAAATTGTGAATTAAAAACATAAACATGAAATCCTTCATTACCTGAAAAATAAACATAGATATTTTCTTTATCAATTCCTAAATCATCAATTAAAACATTAGATAATTTATTGACTTCAATTTTTGATGCGTCAATACAATTTTTGCAAGGTAATGATTTTTTTTCTAATTTAGTTGAATTACATTTTACACATTGATTAACATCTTTTGAAACTTCGTTACATTCATTACAAATAGATATTGTATGATTTTTTCTACAAGATAAATTAAGATCTTTTGCATCAATATCAAAAATTAAATCAGCTTCTTTCCAATCTTTTTCATTCATTGGAGAATTAGGAAATGAATAATATGCATTTGAACAATAAACGTCTGATGGAATATTTTGCATAAATAATAGATGTAATTCTTTCTCATCTTTAAGAGAAATATGTCTAAACATTCCAGAATTGAATTTTTGATAACCAAATTCTCTCTCAGATGTATGCTCAGGACTAGAAATAAGATCAAAATGATTAAAATAATATTTTTTAAATGAATCTTCTAAAAATTTAGTATCAATTTCATTCATAATTTTCTCTTCTTTCCAAATTGTAATGGGTTAATGATGTTATCACATTCTTTTGTTATAAAACAGAGATCCTGTGTTTTTAATTTTTCACAAGAAGGACAAGCATATTTTGTTGCACTACCTGAAGTTCCAGCAAGATGATTTAGTTGGTAAAGTGTTACTCGAGGATTATAATCAGGTGCATTTTTGAATAATGGTGCAATTTGTTGAACCGTTTGTCCCCTTGATAAAAGAAAAGTTGCAAGCATAAATCTTCCAGAATGTGGTAGATTTTCACCTTTCTCAAGTACATCAATTGCATGTTTTATGCATGGAGGATATTCACCAGTAGTTATTGTATAAGTTGGTGTAAGTTTTTTAGAAATTAAAATTAATTCATTTACAATACTTTCTAGTCCAGGAATCATAGAGGGTTTAGGAGCATTGATAATTTTTGAACTAATATAATTTCCTAATTCTTTTCGAATTAATCTAACTGTTTTATCAGGAGTAAGAAAGACTTTACCATTTTCAACATGTCTATTGATTAATTTCCATTCACGTTCATGAAAAGTAACTGAATGTCTTAGATAATCAGATACAGGTATTACAAAAAAATCTTCTTCTTTAATTATTTCAATATTAAATAAATCATAAATAATTCTAGTTGCTAAATCAATTTTTGATTTATTAGATGCGTTTCCCAAATCTTTTTCCAAATAATTTTCTGCTCTTCGAGCTTCAGCTAAAGCAAATCTTTTGATGAGTGTAGACATGCCAGTTAGTTTGATGAGCACTATAGCTAAAAGAAATGAAAATACTTCTCTTTCAAGAACATAATCTTTTGATGCCTGACCATCTATCAAATCTGATTTGTAGACTTCGCCTGCTGCTGCAACTTTAATTCTATGTAGTGCTTTTTCAACTGATAATTTTAAAACTGGATCGCTACCAAACTGAACTAAAGAAAAGCCCTTATCTTTCAAATATTCACCTGCATCAGCCAAAAAGGGATATTTTGCCTTTTCATCTTGTCCAAGAACTAGCATAATAATTAGTTGAATAATTTACATAAAAATCTGATTCTCAAGATTTGAGCGCTGGTTTAAATTATGTTTTAAAAAATTAATAAGATATGCAAATTGGTTGTCATGTCTCAATATCAGGATCAATTGATAAATCAGTGGATAATGCAGTTGAAAGAAATTGTTCAGCATTTCAAATATTTACAAGAAACCCAAGAGGATGGCATGCAAAAGATCTAACCAAAGAAGACATTGATGCTTTTAAATCAAAATTAAAATCAAGTGAAATTGATAGATTTGCAACTTGTGCACATATGCCATATTTACCAAATTTAGCTACACCCAAAAATGATGGATTTGAAAAATCAGTTAATACATTGATAAGTGAAGTTGAAAGGTGTGCACAATTAGGAATACCATATTTGGTTACACATCTAGGTAGTCATTTAGGAACTGGAGAAGAAGCAGGAATTAAAAAATTAGTAGAAGGTCTAACAAAAGCTGGCCAAACAAAAAATGATGTGATGATTCTATTAGAAAATACTGCAGGCCAAAAAAATTCTGTTGGTTCAGATTTTAAACAACTTGGTGAAATTTTCAAGCAATTAAAACCTGGTAAAAAATTTGGTGTTTGTCTTGATACATGTCATGCATTTGTTGCAGGATATGATTTACGAACAGCAGATAAAGTTAAAGAAACTTTTAAAGAATTTGACAAACATGTTGGAATAGAAAATTTGAAAATTCTTCATCTAAATGATGCTAGGGGGGAAATTGGATGTAATCTTGATAGACATTATCATTTAGGATTAGGTGGAATTGGAGAAGAAGGAATTACATCTGTTGTAAAATTTGCAAATAAGAAAAAAATCCCAATAATTTTAGAGACACCAATTGATGATGATAGAGATGATTTTGAAAATGTCAAAATAGCAAAAGGATATGCATAGAAATGTATACAATTAGTGAGGAAACTAAATAATGAATTATGAAGAAGTAATGAAATTAGCACTTGAGCGTGGATTTTATTTTCCTAGTTGTGAAGTTTATTCGGATGCAAATGCTGGATTTTGGGAATATGGACCATCAGGTGTTGGTTTAAAAAATAAATTTCTTGAATTATGGAGAAGAGAATTAATCAGAAGAGATGGAATGATGGAAATTGATGGTTCTCAGATTATGTCTAAGTCAGTTTTTGAAGCATCAGGTCATTTAGGTAATTTTGCAGATCCAATAATAAAATGTACAAAATGTAATTCAACATTTAGAGCAGATAGAACAATTGCAGAGATTGCAAATATAGAAATTCCTGAAAGTGCAGATTTGAATGAATTTGATAATGTAATTATAGAAAATAAAATACAATGTCCAAAATGTAAAGGAGATTTTGGAACAACAAAAAAATTCAATATGATGTTTAAAGTTGGTATTGGTCCTCAAGAAGAAGAAGCGTATCTTAGACCAGAAACATGTCAATCAATATTTGTTGATTTTCCTAGACTTTTCAAGACTATGAGAGGTAAACTTCCATTAGGAATAGCTCAAGTAGGAAAAAGCTTTAGAAATGAAATTGCACCAAGACAAAGTTTACTTCGCCTTAGAGAATTTTATCAAGCAGAAATTGAAGTATTTTGTAATCCTGGAAGATTAAATGAAGTTGAGAAATTTGCAGATATTGAAAATACTGTAATTAGAGTTCAAACAGATGCTGAACCAATTTCTATGACTTGTAAAGAAGCAATAGAAACAGGAACTATTCCAAACAAATTTGTAGCATATTATTTAGGAATTTTAACAGAATTTTATGAAAAAACAGGTATTGATATCTCAAAAAGTAGATTTAGAAAGCTAGGAGATAAGGAAAAAGCATTCTATGCAGAAGTTGCATTTGATTTTGAAGTAGAAACTACAATTGGTTGGCTTGAGCTTGTAGCATGTAATTATAGAGCAGATTATGATTTATCTAGTCATGCAAAGATGAGTAAAGAAAAGTTTGAAGTGATGGATAATGATGAAAAAGTTTTACCACATGTTTTTGAAATTTCAATGGGAATTGATAGAAGTCTATATACAATTTTAGAACATTCATTAAAAAATGATGAAGAACATGAAAGAATGGTTTTATCATTAAAACCATATTTATCACCAGTTCATGTTGGAATTTTATCATTAGTTAAAAAAGATGGATTAAAAGAAAAAACTGATGAAATTTTTATAAATATTAAAAGAAAATTTGATGCATTTTTGGATCATTCAGGTGCAATTGGTAGAAGATATAGAAGATTAGATGAAATTGGAGCTCCATTTGCAATAACAGTAGATCATCAAACATTAGAAGATAATACAGTAACAATTAGAAAAAGAGATTCTATGGAACAAAGTAGAGTAAATATTTCTGAAATTGATTCTATTTTATTAGAATCTGTTGCATTTCCATAACTAAAAAATTATTTCCAAAATTTTAGCTTAGTATTTTTTTTAAATAAAATAAAAATAATAACTATCGTCTAATCTCAGCTACTACTCAAAGGAAGAAGTAGAAGAGGTTTGTGACGAAAGTCCGGTTGAAGATGGTACAGATGGAAATTTATCTCCTATCTGTTGCTCAGCTACTGCAGATGCTTCTTGAAGAATCTTATCTGTTTCTTCACTTGAAACATCAGACTCCATATTGAATGAGTCTCCTGCAAGTGAATCCACCATAAGTCCATTAAGTGTCTGGGTCATACTATTCAATTCTGAATCAGCTTCTGGCATGAATCTTCCGAGTGATGACTTCAATCCCTTCATTGTAGACATCGCAGGTCCAATTGCTACCATAGCATCACCAAGATCATGAATAGTTGTCAGTCTTAGTTGAACTTGTTCTAATGACATTCTTGCATTGCCGAGCATCTTTGTAACTTTACGAATTTCAGCTAATTCGTTAGACAAAACTCTACTTGTACTAGTATCATGTTGCTGCATTGCAGTCACGACTCGTTGAAAGAGTTGCGCATCTCTTTCATGCAATTTACCTAACATTGAGTCCATTTTTGATATTTGGACTTGTAGTTGGTTTACTGCAGTTTGAATTCGTGGTTTTAATGCACCTTGAGGTTTTAATGCACCATGTATTTTGTCAGTTACACTTTGGGTCTCTTGTCGAGCCCATGTACTGTCGAAGTTTGGCATGATAGTGAATTCAGAAATTTAGTCTTAATCAACGGTGTAAATTTAGATCAGCTTTTGACTAAATTTAGCTAACAAACTATTATGGATGATTAATGGAAATGATTTATTGGTAAAAATTGTTGTTTTTGATTCAGGATTAGGCTCAATTTCAATAATTAAGGAAATTCAAAAAATTGCAAAAACAGATATTGTTTATTTTGCTGATCAAAAAAATTATCCATATGGAACAAAATCACAGGCTCAATTAGCCACAATAATTAAAAAAACAATTAAACTATTGAAAGAAAAATTTGTGCCTGACATTATTGTTGTTGCGTCAAATACACCAAGTTTAATGTTAAATTTACAAACAAAAAAAATTGTAGATGTTAAACCTCCCCTAAAATTAGCACAAAAAAAATCCAAATCAAAAAAAATTGCAATACTTGCAACAAAATCAGCTATTAACAGTAAAGGACTTAGAAATTATATTAAAGAAAATAATATTCCAAAATCATATAAAATTTTTAAAATCAATGGATCAAATCTTGTGGATTTAGTAGAATCAGGAAAATTTCTCAATAAGAAAAATTATTGTAAAAAAATAATTAAAGAAAGTTTAGAAAATTATATCATTAAAGAAAAAATTGATACCATTACATTATCAAGTACTCATTTATTATTTTTAAAGACATTATTAAAAAAAGAATTTCCACAAATACAATTTATTGATCCAGGAAATTTAGTTGCAAAAAAAATTTTAATAAAAATTAAAAATAAACAATCAAAAAGAAATTCATTAAAAATTTTTACTTCTGGTAATGTAATTGATTTTAAAAATAAATTAAATAAAATTGGTGTTAATAATAAAATAAATTATTTATCTACTTAGTTTTAGCTTTCCTAAAACCATGAGTAAATGTTTTATCATAAAGTTTTGAATATTCATAAGATTTTGGTTTTATTACATCACCAATAATTACAATAGCAGTCATTGTAATTTTTTCAGCTTTTACTTTACTTGCAATATCTGTTAGTGTTCCAATAATTATTTTTTGATCTTTTCTACTTGCTCTATAAACAACTGCAACAGGTGTAGTTTTTTTATATCCACCTTCAATTGCTTCTTTTGAAATTTTGTTTAGTAAATGAACACTAAGATAAAAAATTAATGTAGATTGATGTTTTGCAAGTTCAGAAATTTGTTCTCTTTTAGGAACTTTAGTTCTTGCTTCTGCTCTTGTGATTATCATTGTTTGAGTTACTCCAGGTAATGTTAATTGAGTTCCAAGTGCTGCAGCTGAGGCTAGAAAAGATGTAACACCAGGCACAACAGTAGATTCTATTCCTTTTTTTTCTAGATTATCAATTTGTTCCCTAATTGCACCATAAATTGCTGGATCACCATCATGTAATCTAACAACTAGTTTGTCCTTTTTTGCATTTTTGTATAATAAATCAAAAATTTCTTCTCTAACTAATTTTGCAGCATCGTATAGTTTACCTTTTTTACATAATTTTAAAATAGGTTCAGGAATTAACGAACCAGAATAAACTACAACATCAGCTTTTTGAATTAATTTTTTTGCTTTGACTGTAATTAATTCAGGATCACCAGGACCACAACCAACAAAAAATACGTTAGACACGTTTTACCACCAAAATTGAAAAGTATTTTGTAGTTAAAGAATCATCGTTTACTTCACCCAATTTCATTGTTCTAATAATTTCATTCTCAGTACCCAAGTCTTGTCCAATTGCAAAAAGAGAATCATCAGGAAAACCAGATTCTTTTAGAACTTGAATTACTTGATCAAAATATCTACCATCCTTAAGAAATATCATTGATTCAGAATGTCTTGCAATTTCTTTTACACTAGATAAATCATAACAAGATGGAATAATTGCAACTTTTTCAGCACCTTCTGCAACACTGACACCAACTTTTGATGCAAATGAAAATATCGATACAATACCTGGCACTACACTGATATTCATATCAGGATATTTTTCTTTCAAATCTCTATGCATGTAGATCCATGTACTGTAAAGATATGGATCACCTACTGTAAGATATACAACATTTTTTCCTTTCAAAACAGTTTCAGCCATTATTTTTGCATTTTTTTTCCAAGATGCTTCAAGAATGTCTTTATCTTTAGTCATTGGGAAGATTAGTTTTATAATTTCTTGATTTTTTGATTTATCAATAATAGATGAAACGACTGATAATGCAATACTAGGTCGTGTCTCTTTTGAAGCTGGACACATAATTATATCGGCATTTTGGATTGCTTTGACTGCTTTTACTGTAAGTAGTTCCACATCTCCAGGACCTACTCCAATTCCAATTAATCCAGGCATGGTCTTCATGCCTTTTTCCCCAATTAAAAGTCTAGATTAAATTTTAGTGGCAGATATTATAGTAACAGGATTTCTAGCTAACATCATAGTACCAGTAGTAGTTTTTCTACTCTTAGAAATGGTGACTTGAGTCATATCAATAGAATCAAACTTCAATTTATCAAGAATTTGTAATACTGAATAAAGTGTTTCAATTAATATAATTCCAATTACAATTCTACCACCAGATTTTAGTTTATTTTCAGAAAGTTTGACTATTTCTGCAGTATCACCACCTGTTCCTCCAATAAAAATAACATCAGCTTCTTCAAGATCTAATATTTTTTCCTTAGCATTACCAAAAATCACAGATACATTAGAAAGATTAAATTTTTTTAAATTCTTTTTAGTTAACTCAATAGCATTTTCATCATAATCAACTGCCAATACCTTACCATTTGATTCAATTTGAAAGGCAGCTTCAACAGAAATTGAACCACTACCACAACCAATATCATAAACAATTTGTCCTGGATTTAATCTTGCTTTACTAAGTTGTATTGTTCTTACTTCTTCTTTAGTAATTGGAACTTTTTCTGCACGTTCAAAATACTCGTCTGGGATTCCGGGTGTTTTATAATTCCACATAAATTATCTCCCTATTTTTTATAATTAAATTATAAATTGATTCCTGTAGGAGTATCACCAAGATGAGTTAATGTATAACTAACAATCCATGAAAATAAATACAAAAATACATAGCTACCAATACCTTGTGTAACAAGTTTCTTTCTATCTGAAGGTGGTAATTGCATTTTCATTCCTTTGGCAACTATAATTGATCCGAAAAATACTATTATCATAAATCCAATTGATGCCCATCTTCTTTCTTCACCTTCAATATCTTCAAAAATAAAAGTCGAGATAACACCTGCACTAATTGCTAAAACAATACGCATCCAAAATAATTTGGATAATTTTTTATCTTTTTCACTTTTTTTTGCTTGATCAATTGGAGAATCTTTTGATGGATCATTTGAAGAATCTGAAACAGATGTAGATTTCTCTATTTCAGGAGTACCAATATCATCTTCAATTTTAGGTTTAGAATCTTCAGGTTCAGGCGTAGGTGCAGATTTTTTCTTTTTAAATTTGGCCAAGGTAAATTTCTAGCGTGATTCAAGCAAACCATGTTTAATATCTTTGGTAAATTTTGAGCACAGTATAGCAAGGGTATAATTTTAGACATAAAATACAATAATTATGGCATTAGCTGGAATTGAATTAAGATATTTAGTAAATCAGATTTCTGAGCAAGTTCAAGGTTACTACATCAGTAATATTTATGGTATAAACAAAGATAGTATTCTCTTTAAACTTCATCATACCGAAAAAAGTGATCTCTTTATGATGATCTCAACATCAGGTATTTGGTTAACTAAAGTAAAAATTGATCAAATGGAACCAAATAGATTACTTAAAAGATTACGAAGTGATTTGCTACGATTAAAATTAAAAAAAATTGAACAAATAGGTGCAGAAAGAATTGCATATTTTACTTTTGAAGGATTTGGAAAAGAATTCATTTTAGTAGGTGAATTTTTTGGAGATGGGAATATTTTACTTTGTAACAAAGATATGAAAATTTTGGCATTACAGCATTCTATAGAAGTCAGACATAGAAAACTTAGTGTTGGATTAGATTATGTACAACCACCAGAAAATAATTTAGATATTTTTAATATAAAAGAATCAAATTTTGATGATTTAAAAATAACTGATTTAGTTTCGGCAAAATGGTTTGGAAGAACTTTAGGTTTACCAAAAAAATATGTTGAATCAATATTTGAAATTACAAATATTGATCCAAAAAAAATTGGAAATTTATTAACATCAGAGGAAATAACTAAAATTTATGAAACAACAAAAAAAATTGTTTCAGATGTAGTATCAGGAAATCATGATCCTGTAATAGTAAAAAATGAAAAAGTAGAAGTTCTACCAGTAAAATTAGGAAAACTAGAAGGGGAAATAACAAATGTTAGTAATTTTATGGAAGGGTTAGATACAATTTTTACAAAAAATATAGTTGAAAAAGGTAAATCAATTCAATCAAGTAGTTCTGATAAAAAGATTAAAGATTTGGAAACTCAAATTTCTGAACAAGAAAAAGCAATTCAAACTGTTAAAGAAAAATCAAAAAATATTACAAATGTAGCAAATTCTCTTTTTGTAATGGTTTCAAAAGGAATAATTTCAATAAAAGATACTTCTGCACAAGAAATTTTGGCAACTAATAATGCAAAATTAGTTAATGAAAAAGGAATTTCAATAATTATTGTAGAAGATGAAAAAATTAAAATAAATACAGATTCTCCACTTCAATCAATTGCATCTGTTTTATTCAATCAAGCAAAAAAACAATCAGGTGCTATTAATTCAATTCAAGCAATTAAAGAAAAAACAGAAAAGAAATTAGTAAAATTCCAAAATCAAACAGAAGCTGAAAGAAATTTAGTTGTTGTTTCAGAGATTAGGAAAAAAAATTGGTATGAAAGATATAGATGGTTCATGACTAGTGATGGATATCTTACAATTGGAGGTAGAGATGCAGCATCAAATTCGGCTGTAATTAGAAAACATTTAGTAAAAAATGATAAAGTGTTTCATGGTGATATTTTTGGTTCCCCATTTTTTATTTTAAAGGATGCAGAAAATGCACCAGATACAACAATGAATGAAATTGCACATGCAACTGTGTGTTTTAGTAGAGCATGGAGAGAAGGATTGTATGGAATTAGTGCCTATTGGGTACATCCAGAACAAATCAAGAAATCTGCCCCAAGTGGAGAATTCCTTCCTAAAGGTTCCTTCACAATAGAAGGACAACGAAATTTTATCAAATCAGAGACTCTAAAATTAGCTGTAGGAATTATGCGATTAGAAGATAATGATTATGTATTAACGTGTGGACCTCCAGAACCAATCAAGAAAAATTCTATTTGCTATGCAATAATTGAACCAAATGGATCAGAAATGGCAGAAAATGCAAAAAAAATAAGATTAGAATTTTTAAAATTATTTGAAGATATTGCAAGAAAAATAAATATTGATGAATTTGTTCGTGCATTACCTGCAGGTAAAAGTCAAATTAAAGAAATTAGTTTAGGAGATTTAGAAAAAGAAAATATTATTGATAATGAATTAGATTAGTTGAATCAGTATCAAGGGATATTTTCATTCCAGTTTTAATTGATTCAAATTCTTTATCACCAATAGTAATTAATGGGATGTTAGCTAATGCACATCCAGTAGCTACTGTAAGATCTGCTTTTTTACAAATCATTGCAATTGGTGCCGTATTATTTGATTTTATAGAATAAATAGTATATGCACCAACACTACTACCAATACCAGAAGGAAATACCAAAATTGAATTTTTTAGTGATTTTTCAAAAAGAGTGTGATTCTTATCGCTAATAATTCCAGTTTTTTTATCAACTGTTCCTAAAAAATTGATTGGATCATTTGATTTTAAAACAATTCCTTCCACTTTACCTGAAACTAAAATTTTATTCATCGTGTTTCATCTTCAATAATTTCAGTTAATGATTTTAAATTTACACCTACACCATTAGAATTTTTAAGATAAAATGCACCTTTGATACTATTAGTAGTAACTGCATCAACATCATCTTTACATATCAATGGAGTTAAACATGTACAACAATCAGAAAGAATTTCACATCCTGCACGCTCAAGTTCTGTTATGTAACCAATTTTTTGTGCCTGTTCCTTTACAGTTCTAGGTAAGAAAACCATACATCTTTTTTGAAAAGAGCGACCTTTTAGTTTAGCAGTAAGATCAGAAATTTCATCCAAACCTAATTGAGGACTTCCTAGTGTAATCAAATCACCTTTTTCTGAAGTGTTTAGTTCATCATGAACATTTTGCATTTCTTTTTCATCAAAATCTATTTTTTCAGTATTTGAATCACCTTCACCAAAATTAAATTTAGCACAAGTTCCAGATGTTCCCATTCCTCCACACATCGCTTTACATTGTCTTTGATCCATTTCTCCAAGACCAGAAATATTTACAGACGTATCACCTATTTTTCCAGCATAAAATCCTAACATTCCATATGTTAATTCATTTGGATTTTTAATTTTCATTTGAATTGTAATATTTGGAGTATCTTCTTTACGTAAGGAGGAGTAAGGACTTTTCCCGATAATTGCACTAGCTAATGCACTAAACGCACTTTCTTTGTTTGTTTTTAAATTATCATAAGAATTTGCATGGATTGCAGCATTACTTTCTGCAAATGCAACTTGTGTTCCATTTTTTGGAATATCAAAAATTTCATATGGAATGCAAGAAAATGATGGAATAACTCCCATTGTTTCGTATGAATTTCTAATTGATAATTGTTTAGAAATAAAATTTTCATCTAATTTGTAATTAGATACATTATCAATATCAAATCCCATTGGATTCAAAGTTGTTTTTACTGTAACACGGGCATCCTTACTAATAGTAGATAAAAATTCTTCACCTGCATCACCTATTGTATTATAATTTACACCAGAAAGATGAGCCCATTCTATGGGAATTAATTTTTCAGCATCTGTTGCTTCACCAGTTGCAACTAAAATCCTATATGCCATTTGCATAGTTTCTCCCTGTTCACCTTTTAATGCAGATTCTTCTTCTCTAGTTAATTCCAATGGTAAATTATCATTATTACAGTTATAATACTTGTGCGTAGATTTCAATTGAAAATGAAAAAAATTCTTACTGGGATGACAGATACTATGAATGCTGTAAAACCACCAAGAATTACAGCATTAAGAGATTTACATAATGCTGAAACAGGTCCATTTAGTATTTTAATTGGAACTATACTTTCTGCAAGAACTAAAGATGAAACAACTACAAAAGCAGTAAAAGCATTATTTTTAAAATATAAAAATCCAAAAGATCTTGCAAATGCAAAAATCAAAGATGTAGAAAAAATAATTAGATCAATTGGATTTTTTCATGTAAAATCTAAAAGAATTATAGAAGTTTCAAAAATAATTCATAAAAAATACAAAGATAAAGTTCCAGAGGATCTTGATACATTAGTACAATTACCAGGTGTTGGAAGAAAAACTGCTAATTGTGTTTTAGTGTATGCATTTGAAAAACCAGCTATACCAGTTGATATTCATGTTCATAGAATTTCAAATAGATTAGGTTTAGTAGATACAAAAAATCCTGAAGAAACAGAACAAGAATTAATGAGTAAAATAGATAAAAAATATTGGATTGACATAAATGATACATTTGTAATGTATGGTCAAAATATCTGCAAACCAATTTCACCAATGTGTGATGTTTGTAAAATTAAAAAAAGTTGTAAATATTATAAAACTAAGAACGTTTCTTAGTAAAATATAATGCTCCACCTAAAATTCCAATTCCTGCTGCAACATAAAATGGGAAAAATGCAAATAGATTCTTCCCAGGATCACCTGATAAAATTTCTATAATCATAATTCCAGAATTTATTGCAGGTGGATCAGTACTTCCTTCCATTCCATGTACTGAATATGATTCAATTTCAAATTTTCCAATATCCAAATTTGTTACTACTATTCTTGCTCCATTGTTTACGGTTAATCCTGCTCTATCAGTATATGACACAATAGATTTTGCTTGTGGATACCAGCCTCTATCTAAGTCTCTATGAACAACAATGTATCCTTCATCAGGAGTTTGTACTGCAACCCAAAATTTATTGTCAGGTTTTGGACCCATACCTACTTCAATAAATTCAGCATTGTCTAGTTTATCATATACTCTAAAAACTGCATTTCCATTTGGATTAGCATAAAGTAAATTATTATCAATAGTGATTTGCCAGCTTACACTATGAACATTATCAAACGAGATCATTGGTGCATTACGTAATACGGTGTTGAATTTTTCAGCAGAAATTTCTATATTTTCAATTATTAAAGAAGGATTAACTTCTTCTTGGGCAAATGCAGGAGTAATTAAAAATCCAAGAAATAAAATTATTGGAATAATATACTTCATGAGCTAATCTAAATTTGTTTGAATAAATATCTAATCAACAAAAGGTTTTGGAGTATCCAAAATTACCTTTGCTACTTCAGGTCTTAAAATAAATTCAGATGGTGCTTGCCCATTTTGAATCATTTCTCTAAGTGCGGTTCCACTAATTTGCTCTTTTACATCATTATCATGTGGACATGCTTTTGGAGTTGTATAAGTTAGACATTTTCTACAGTAAAAGAATGGTGGGAAAAATACCGGAGAAATTTCTAATTCAGGATAATCATCAAAGATTTTTTGTGCTGCCATTGGATCATAGAATTTTCCAACACCTGCATGATCACGTCCTATAATGATATGAGTACAACCATAGTTTTGTCTCATAATTGCATGATGTATTGCTTCTTTTGGACCAGCATACTTCATTTGTGTATGTAATGTTCCAAGTTTACATCTATTTTCAGGATAGTATAATTTTATCATAGTTTCGTAGCATTTTACAATTACTTCATCTACAAAATCACCAGATTTTTTCTTACCAATTACAGGATTTACAAATACACCATCACGAGTTGTTATAGATGTCTTTTGTAGCATTTCATGTGCTACATGTGGTGGATTTCTTGTTTGAAAGGCACAAATAGTTTTCCAACCAGCTTTTACAAAAGATTCTCGTGTTTGAATTGGTGTTAATCTATTATTTCTAATTTCAGTATCATTTGGTCTTTGGATAAAATCAATTTTTCCACTAACCAAGAAATCTTTCATTGACATTGTATATGCTACTCCAGGATGTGATAAATCAGTAGTACCATAGACCCCTTGAGCTGTTTTTTCTTTATCAAAAGTAAATGTTTCATCAACGTGTAATACTGCAATTCCAATACCATCTGGATTTTGTAGGAGAACATCACCTGCTTCTTTCATTTTAGAAGCAGTATCTTCATCTACATCAAGTACAATTGGAATAGTCCATGCTAAATCATTGGTTAGTCTTCCACGAGATACAACACTTTCAAAATCTTTTTGTCCTAAAAATCCCTCTAAAGGACTAAAAATCCCATCAGCAATATTTTCCACGTCATTTGCTAGATCTTCAGTAATAGTAATTGAAAATAATCCTGTAGAATCGACTTTAGTAATTCTGTTAACTAGAACTCCACCATGTGCTTTAATTGAATTATTTTCGGACATGTTCAAGTCTCTATTTAGGGTCTATATGAAGGCCACACTCTTTGTTACCATCTTGTTCCCACCACCATCTACCTGCACGAATATCCTCACCAGGTTTTATTGCTCTAGTACAAGGTTCACATCCAATACTTGGAAAACCCTTGTCAAGAAGACTGTTGTATGGTAAATTATTGTTTTTGATATATTCTTGAATTTGATCCCAAGTCCAATCAACTATTGGATTAATTTTTAAAATTCCACCATGACCATGATCTAATTGAAAAATTGTAACATTTTCCCGATTTTTTGTTTGATCACGCCTTAATCCTGTTATCCAACCATCTAAAGTATTCAACATTTTATTCATTGGATGCACCTTACGGATTTCACAACAAAGTTCTCTATTATCTACACTTTCATAGAAAAGATTTACTCCTTTTTCTTTTACCATTTCTTCAACTTCTTTTGTATCAGGAAATAGTACTTCTATTGAAATATTGTATTTTTTTCTAACAATATCCATAATATCATAAGTTTCTTGTGGTAGTCTTCCAGTATCAAGGGTGAAAAATCGAAAATTAGGATTAATTTTTAACATAATATCCATTACAACTGCATCTTCAGCACCAAAACTTGATGCTTTAGCAACTTTAGGATGTAAATTATCAGAAACCCATTGTAATGCTTCCTCAGTAGTTTTAATTCTAGAATTAAGATCATCTACTTGCTTTTGTGTAAATTTTGTCACATATTCATTTAAAATATTTCTTTTATATTGATTACCCAAAAATTTATGCTAAATTATAAACAAGTAGAATTGAAAATAGAAAAGATGGAAAAAATATCATATGTAGTAGTTTTCCCAAGTATATTTTCTAAAAATAAAATTCCAAAATTAATTAAAAATATCAAAAAAATTCTTAAAATAAAAAATCAAAAATATAATTCTGTAAAACGTGATGGAGATATTATTTTAGTTGATGCAAATGATCCTGTATTTGCATCATCAGCTATCAATCTACTTTTTGGTATTGAAAAAATTGCTATTGCAAGACAAATAAAAAACAATTTCCAAAATATTATTTCAGAAATTACAACAATTGGAGGTAATTTATTGTTAAAAGGAGAAAAATTTTTAGTTAAAGTAGAGGGAATATCAAAAGGGTTTCTTGTTAAAGATATAGAAATAGCTTCTACTTCTAACATAATAGAAAAAAAATCTAAGTTAGGGGCTCATCCTGGAACTGGTGAAAATTTTGATAAATTACTTTATACATATTTAACAAAAAATAATGCATACATTTGTATTTTTTCAGATAAAGGTAAAGGTGGAATTCCATATCAATCACAAGACCAACAAACAATTTGTGCAATCTATGATGAGATTTCTGCAGTTTCTTGTTATGAAACAATCAAACAAGGTTATGATACAAAGATCATAGTTTGTTATAGACAAAAATCTGAATTAATGAATTTGGCTAAAATAATTAATCAAATAATTCCAAGAATGGTACAAGAAAAAATTGGATTAGAGTTTTATTATTTAAAAACAAAACCAAATGGAATTAAAAATTATTTGATTTATGTAAATTCAATATTAGAAATTATGTTAAACCAATCAAACAAAAAAATATCATTAGCTTTATCGCCATTGATATTTCCTGCAAATTTTATTGATAATGCATTAAATCATGTGTTCAGTAAAAACAAAATTCCAATTATTCCACTTACAGGTGTAGATAATGAACTATTTACAGAAGCAAAAGAGATTGGTTTGGAACGAAATATCAAGAAATTAGAAAAAATGATCAATATTAGTTCAAATGAGATTCCTAAATTTTCCAAGATAGATGTAGAATATGCTCTTAAAACAAAACAAGAAATTTTTGTTAAATTAGGAGTAAATAATATTCATGATATTTTAGACTCGTTAAATGAAAATCACTGAAAATTTAAACACCATATTTAATTAGAAATTATGCTCAAAATAGGAGAATTCATCTATCCATGGGGAAGTGGTCATTATTCTCGAATGATGAGATTAAATGATGCATTATCAGATCAAATTAAGGATGAATTAGATATTCATTTTTCAAGCAAGGATAATGTTTATGAAAAATTGTTAAAAAAATTTCCTGATAAAAAAGAAAAAATTCATGAAATTTTGATGCCAACACCTATTGATGGAAAATTTGGACCTAGTGTTTCAAAATCATTAATGAATATACTACTACCAATTGAAAAGAATTCTTCATTGATTAGACAGATTATTAATTATTTGAGAGAAGAGAGAAAACTATACAATAAAGAAAAATTTGATTTGGTAATAAATGATGGAGATATGGGATCAAATATTTTAGCAAACAATAGAAATATTCCAAGTTTATTTGTAACAAATCAATTTAGACCAAAATTATATAATTCAAGATCATATCTTTATCCATCATTAATTTTTATAGCAAAACAAATCAATAAAGCAACAAAAATTCTTGTTGCAGATTCTCCCCCACCATATACTATGTGTGAATATAATCTAAATTTTATAAAAGAAGCTGAAGATAAAGTAGTTTATGTTGGTCATTTTACAAATAGTAAAAAAATTGAAAATCAAACTGAAACTGATCTAGAAAAATTAGTTAAAAATAATAATTTTGGTTATTGGATGAGAACAGGTAATAAATCTACAAATGATGGAACTGGTGAAAGATATGAAGAAGTATTTCATGAAAATGAAATGAGTAATGAAAAAAGAATTATTTCACATGCAAGAAATGAATCAAGTATTGATTCAGTAATAGGAAAAGATGGCAAAAAATATTCAATTTCAGATGCATTAGAAAAAAAAGTAGATTGGATTCAAATTGATGTTGGATTTCTTTCAGAACAAGAAAAAGATACCATTTTGGATTTATGTAAATATACAGTTGTTAATGGCTCACATACTGTAATGGGTGAAATAATGGGTGGAAAATCAAAACCAATAATTGGAATTCCAATATATGATGAACATACTAATAATATCAAATGGGCTGAAGAGAAAAATCTTGGAGTTTTAGCCATAAAAACAAAACATGTTACAAAAGCAATTTCAAAAATTAAAGAAAATTATGATGATTTTGAAGATAATTTAAAAGAATTTTCAAAGAATTTTGTTCCTAATGGTGCTGAAAATTCAGCAAAAATTGCAGCAAAAATACTAGAAGAAAAGAGATAATAGATTATTTCAGAAGTTTTTATCATCTGGCACGCGGGATTTCGATGGGCGAACGGACCGCAAGGGATGATGAAAAAATCCGCGTGTCAGATAAAATATCGATCAATGAAGAATGTGGGAACGCTTTTATGGAAAAAATTAAGCCAGATCATCAGTGCCTAATTGTCCCGAATGTACAGCAAGAGCAAAAAAGAAAATTCTAACTAAATACGAAGAAGAAGTAGAAGAAGAAAATAGAGATAAACAAGATCTTTACAAATTATTTGATGAAGTTGAAATTCCAATGGAAATGGATAAAAATACAAAAAATTTCATTTGTAAAAAATGTGGATTATATGCATCAAGAGAACAAATATCAGATATAAGATACAAATTAAATCAAAAAGAAAGAACACGAGATGATAAGCATGATGACTATCTTGAATGGTGGTCAAAAAGTAAAAAAGAAAAAAATCTAGACAATTAGTGGTGATTTAACAATGGGAAAGAAAGACGATATTCCAGAATGGGTTACTAATGAAATTCAAAATGCTAAATTTGAAAAACCAAAGAAATTGAAAATATCAGGATATGTTCTAGAAAAGTATCAAGAAGATAATAAAATAGACACTCAATTGTATGAACCCGTAGAAGATGGAAGACAAATAGTTACAATGGATTTATCAGAAAAAATTAAAATTTTAGAATTAGAAAAAGGACTTGTTTATGAATTTACTTTTGAACAACATAAAGCACCATTAAGTAAAAAAGTTTCAGAATTTTTAGAAAAAGAAAAAGAAATTGAAATGAATGCAATTTATGATTTTAAATTAAAATCAATTAAATTAATAGATGAAAGTGGTTCTAGTCAAGCCTAAAAAGACTATATTAAAGAATAAAATTAATCCTTCTTTGTTAATTGCTTTCTAAATATACGACCTATTATAGGATTGATAAGAAACGGAAATGTTTGCTTGAACCAAATTACTACTCTAGCTACTGATGGAACAACTATTTCGAGTCTTGATGAATTAGAAGCTTTGATAATTGTTTTTGCCACAGTTTCAGAACTAAGTGATACACCAGTTGAAAATTTTGAAAAATTAGTAAATGAAGGATGCTCAAATAATGGTGTTCTAACCATTATTGGGCTAACAACAGTTAATCCTACACCAGTACCATAAAGTTCATGCTTAAGACCTTCTGAAAATCCCAACATTGCAAACTTAGTTGCACAATATGATGATACTCCCGGTACACCAAAACTTGCACCAACTGATGCTACGTTTACTATATGACCAGATTTTTTCTTTAGCATTAATGGAAGAAAATTTTTCACACAATAAATCATTCCAAAATAATTAGTTTCCATTTGAGATTCTATTTCATTTATGCTGAGATCAGATACTAAACCATAAATTGCAAAACCAGCATTATTTACTAAAATATCAATGGAATTAAATTTTTGAAGAACAATTTTAGATAATTCCTCCACTTGATCTTTTTTTGAAACATCACATACACAAACTAATGTATTTACATTGAATTGTTTTAACTCATTTTCTACTTGTTCAAGCTTATTTTTTCTTCTTGCAACTAAAATAATACTTGAACCTAATTTTGCAAATTCTATTGCAGTTTGTTTACCAATTCCCGATGATGCTCCCGTGATTAAAACTACTTTATTTTTAAAATCCACAAATAAAAAAAATCATTTAATGATAAAGTGGTTTCTATTTATTTTGTGTTTTTGGGATTTTACTCAAGGCTAATTTTACTAATAATAACCAGGTAATTGCTATTGGAACATAATATGTTGCAATTCTCCAACCAATGACTGCATCCCAAGCAAGAATTCCTTCAGTGATAGTAAAATCAAATGGATTTAAGTTGTTTAGATAAGCTACAATACCAAATTCAGCTAAACCTGAACCACCAATTGTAATAGGTAAATTTCCAATTGCATTTGCACCCATAACTGCCATTATGGAATCAAATGCACTAATTATGTATCCAGTTCCCATTGCAATAATCATAAAAGAGATTCCATAAAATGACCAAGAAACTATTGAAAGTAAGAATGAAATTGTAAATATTTTTTTAGATTCTGGTGTTTGTATATTATCTCTAATCATAGTACATGTTTCTTTCATCCAAGAATTTGTTTGATTAATAATTTTATTTCCTTTTTCTTTTCCTAATTTTTTAACAATCGTTTCTAAAATATTTGGAACTTGAAATGTATGTTTAGAAGATAAAAAGAACATTATCATCCATAAAGATGTTATAGAAATACTAGTAGCTAAAATAACTATTCCAACCACATATGCTCCATTCAATAATGCAATTATTCCTGCTAGCATAGACAATAAACCAGCTGCAAGAACCTCAGTTACAATATCAACAAGTGCAATCCATGTAGCTTTTGAAAGTTCTATTCCTTTTTTCTTTAAATAATAAATTACAATAAATTCTGCTCCAATGAACATTGGAGTTGTAAATTTAATAAATTCACTACCAACTCTAACACCAACTAATTTAAAAAATGAATCAGTATTGCCAAGATATTTTCTTGTAATATATGCAAATTTGATTCCTTGTAAACCTAATTTAATCATCATTGCAACTATTGCTCCAATAAATGGAAAGATACCAATTGCTAGAATATCTTCTATCTTAATATCAAATTGAATAGCAATTATGATAATAGGGATTAAAGTGACAGGTACAGCTACTATTCTCCAATTCATTAGATAGTTTTTTTAAATAATCAAATATGAAAGTTGATGAAAATATAATCATTAAATTATCATGCCTAGAAATAGGCATGAAAAATATTATCAAAGTGAAATTTCATGAATTTTTCAATTAATTCTAAATTTAAAATAATTATAAAATTAATTTAAGTAAAAAATTTCTCTCAAAATCATCTAGTTTGAAATATAAGCAAAGAAAATAAATCTAGACAAGATTGAAAACAATTTTTATTACTGGAACAGCTGGTTCAGGAAAATCATCACTTACATCAAAATTATATGAATATTATACAAGAAATGGAGCATTTGCCGCAGTCTTAAATTTAGATCCTGGTGTTGAAAGTATGCCATACAATTGTGATGTGGATGTTAGAGATTATGTGGATTATGTTTCAATAATGCAACAATATAGTCTTGGACCAAATGGTGGATTAGTAATGGCAAATGATTTGATTGCATCAAAAATTGATGAAATACAAAATGAAGTTAATAACATAAATCCAGATTATCTAATTGTTGATACACCAGGTCAAATTGAATTATTTGCATATCGTTCTAGTGGTCGTTTTATTGTTGATAATCTTACATCTGATGAAAAGACAAGTATTTTTCTTTTTGATGGTTCAATAATTACTACACCTACAAATTTTGTATCAATTGCATTACTTGCAACATCAATTAGATTACGACTTAATTTACCAACAATAAATGCAATAACAAAAACAGATGTTATAGATACACAATTAAAAGACATACTGCAATGGTCAACAAATTTGAATACATTAGAAAATGCAATATCTAAAGATACAGATGGTGAAACCTATACACTAACAACAAGTATTTTACGAGGATTAAATCTTGGTGGATTTGCACAAGGATTGATTCCAATTTCAAATTCAACTGGTGAAGGTATTGTTAATATTGAAAGTGCATTAAGCAGAATTCTTAATTTAGGCGAAGAGGTAGAAGGATAGTTGGCATCAAAAATTACAGTTAAAGCACCATCATCTACTGCTAATTTAGGTCCTGGATTTGATACATTTGGACTTGCAATAGATGCATTTTATGATGAAATTACATTAACAAAAACGAAAAACGGTATTACGATAATCACAGATGATAATATTCCTACAAATCCGGAAAATAATACTGCTGGATTAGTTGTAAAAAATATGAAAAAAGAATTAAAAATTAAAGGAGGTATTGAAATTAAAATAAAAAAAGGAATACCTGCTGGATTTGGAATGGGTAGTAGTGCTGGATCTGCTGCTGCAAGTGCAGTAGCATTTGATAAATTATTTAAATTAAAATTAAATCCCAATGCATTAGTAAAATTTGCAGGATTTGGTGAAAAAGCTAGTGCTGGATCAATTCATTATGATAATGTTGCAGCATCAGTTTTAGGAGGATTTGTTATTGTTAAAACAAATCCATTAGATGTAATTACAATAGATCCTCCCATGAATCTAAAAATGTGTATTGCAGTTCCAAAAATACAAGTTCCCAAAAAGAAAACAAAAGTTTCAAGAGGAGTAATTCCCAAAAAAGTAAAATTAACAGATGTTGTGGCAAATATTTCAAATGCATCATCAATAGTAGCTGGATTTATGAAAAAAGATCCTAAATTAATTGGAAATTCAATTAAAGATGTAATTGTGGAACCTGCAAGACAACATATGATTCCAGGTTATCAAAAAGTAAAGCAAAATGCCATAAAAGCAGGAGCATATGGTGTAACAATTAGTGGTGCAGGTCCATCAGTGATTGCATTTTCAAAAAATTCAATGGATTTGAAAAAAATTAGTAATGCAATGTCAAAAGGATTTAAAACTGCACATATTGAATGTGAGACGATAATTTGTAAACCAAGTAAAGGAGCAATACACGTAAAAAATAATTAAATGATGAATTATGAAAAAGGCAGTAATTGTATTTAGTGGTGGAATAGATTCTGTATGTGCAGTTTCATTTTTAAAATCAAAATATGAGTTATATGGAATCACATTTTCATATGGTCAAAAAGCAAATATGGAAATTAATGCAGCAAAATCTTTTGCAAAAAAACTTGGATTAAAGGAACACAAAATTATGGATATTGATTTTATGAAGAATCTTTATGGAAATTCAAATGTTCTAACAAGTTCAAAAAGAAAAATTCCAGCTAAATTTGAATATTCAATTGTAGTTCCAATTAGAAATGCAGTATTTCTTTCAATAGCATCTGCATGGGCTTTTACACTTAATGCATCACTTGTTGCATATGGTGCACACACAGGAGATACAAATTATCCTGATTGCCGCCCCAAATTTGCAAAAAAACTAGAAAGTGCATTCAATGAAGGTGAAATTGATGGAATTAATTCAAAATTACGAAAAAATATTGAAATTTGGTCACCGTATCGTAAAGGATTATCAAAAAGTGATTTGTTAAAATCAGGAATAAAAAATCTAGGTGATTCAATTTTTAAAACTTGGAGTTGTTATTCAAATAAAAAATATCATTGTGGAATTTGTGAATCTTGTAATAATAGAAAAATTGCATTTAAAAAAGCTGGAATTATAGATAAAACAAAATATCTTAAATAAATTATTTATCTTAGAATTTTCTTTTTTAGAATTATACTTCTAATTAATACATACCAAATTAAAAAGAATGATGCAAAAATTCCTGTAATTACATAATTATGTTGTTCAGTAGTTAATCCTTCAAATGTATCAGTAATTAGAACTGCTGAGAAAAAAGCAATTACAATAAGAGCTACACATTCTATTGCATACCATGTCCAATTAGGCCAAGATTCTTTTGGAATGTGAATATACGGATTTGCTTTCCCCATATTGATGATGAAAAATATTGATTATTTAATTTTTGAGTATTGACTAAAAAGATGAATTTGATGCACGTTTTCTAATTAGTGTCATAATACCCTCTTTTTCTTCCTTATTTTCATAAATTCCTCTAAATGCAGATGATGAAAGAGTAGCCTCGTTTCTAACCCCACGCATTCTCATACAAAGATGTTCAGCATCAGCAAAAACTACCACACCCTTTACTCCTTGAGAGTATAGTTCATCAGCAATATTTTTCGTTAAGCGTTCTTGAATTTGTAATCTTTTTGAATATTTTTCAACTAATCTAACTAATTTTGATATTCCAAAAACTCTACCATTTGGTGAATATGCAATGTGAATTTTCCCATAAAATGGTAACATATGATGCTCACACATAGAGTAAAATTGAATATCTCTTGCAATTACTACATCAGAATCTTCAGAAAATTGTACAGATAATTCTGAATCTGAGTCATATCCACCAAAAATTTCTTTATACATACTTGCAATTCGTTCAGGAGTTTCTCTCAATCCTTCACGAGTAGGATCCTCTCCAACTTCAATTATTAATTCTCTAACAAGTTTTTTTACGCGTTTTTCATCCATTTTGTATTTTTACCCATTTTTCTAGTATTTGAACGTAATCTGATTCTTAGGCAGGTGCCAAATTTATGGAGCTCCAATAAATTTGTGTAATTGTGGAACTACCTTGACATCAATATAATATGGAAATACTACATCATACAAATTTAATAAAAGATCCAAAGATGGTTCAGAAATTCCATATGTAGGTTGAATTACAAAACCATCGATATTTTCCTTTGAAATAATATTAAAAATATCATCAACCAATTTTTTAAATTCATTTAATTGAGTTTTAGAACTAACTACAATTTTGATGTAAGTTGTTTTCTCAGATTTCACAGATGATTCAAGACATTTCATAGTATGTCCAATTAATTTTTCATAATGTTCAGAATCTACAAAATCAGAATCTTTTGTTTTGAATTCAATTTTAACAATATCAATAAAAGGTAAAACATGATTAAATCGATCAATATCAAAACAGGATGATTCTAAATATGTAGGAATTTTTTTATTTTGAATGTGTTTTGCAAGTTGTGCAACAGCTTGATGTTGAATCAATGGATCACCACCAGTAAAATTTACTTTGTAAGTTTGATTTTGTAAATTAGTATCAATTAACTTATTTGCTTCTTCAATGGTATATTCTGTACCAGAATCAAGTGGTAAAGATTCCTTAGTATCACAATAAAAACATGTGAAAGGACATCCTGCAAGTCTAACAAAAAGAGTCTTTGTACCATAAAGAATACCCTCTCCCTCTACTGATGTAAATATCTCAAATAATCTTATTTTCAAGTAATAATGCTAATTTTTTTCATTATTTATTTAATGAGTTTGTACTAAACCATATTGGGTTCTTTTGTGTAAAATAATCCAGAAATAAAGAACACTACACCTAAAATTCCAATAGTACTTCCAATCAATTCTACTTGATTTTGTAATTCTCCTCCCATTGGAGACCATAACCAGGCCATCAAAGCACCAACTACAATCATTGGAATACTTACACCTACTGTTATTGATTTGGAGACCATGTTCAAATTCTTTAGAAAATGTATATGAAGCTTATGTTATTCGTATTGGATAACCAATTTTTTCCATTAATCCTTTTAGTTCAGCAAATACTACTTTAGCATCATTAATTTGATTTTTTGAAAGTAATTCTCTAATTTCAAGAATTAATGCTGATGCCTTATCAATTTGAATTTGATCTACATCGTTATCTTGAGCGTGTGTTAATATTTTATCAACTTGATTCAGTAACCTATCAAAAAATCGCTTAATGAAATCAGATTTTTGTTTTATAGCAGATTCACGTATATCATTTTTAACGGAATCAAGAATAATCTTTATTTCATTAATAACATCATCATATGTTCCATATCCATCATTAATTTGAATACGTAATTCCTGAATTAAATCATAAATTTTAATAAAATCAGATTCTACATTAGTATTATATTTTTTAGAAATTTTTTCTAAAGTTTTAACATATTTTTCTAATCTATCAATTTCACTGGTTAAATGCCTATTAGATTTATCAGATACAGTTACTACTATAACTTTTTCTGAAGATTGAGAAATTGTTCTAGAAATTTGCATAAATGAATTCATTGCTAAAAGAAAATCTTGTTTTGCTTTTTCAATATCATTAGGTAAAGATTTATCTAATGAATATACAGCTCTATGGCCTTTATCATATAAAATTTGTAGATTATTTGGAATTTGATCCCCATATACTCTATCTAATTGATTTACAATTTGTTTATCTGCTTGTACAGCAATACGCAATAAAATACTTGGATCACTTTGTCCATATGCATGATCAACTAATGATGGAGATATTGTACCAAAAATTAAGACAATTATTGCAAATACGGCTAATTTTTTCATTCTTCTTCCTCCATATTCTTGCGTAATTTTACCAAATTTTGTAAATCTTTCTTTTCAATTTCAATTACTCCTTCACGTTCTAATCTTTTTACTGCACGCCACATAGTAGTTCTTGGTTGCAAGAATTTTTTACGTAATTCACTTTCAAGTGCTTTACCTCCATTATTAAAAATGAATTTCACTAATTCTTGATCATCTTCACGTAGATCTGGTTTTAATTTAAAAATTGTTTCAATATCTAAAATATTATTTTTATCACTTATTGGTAAAGGTTTTACATCCCCTACTGTACTTGATTTAAGATTTTTTTGTTTTGTACGAATAATTATTACAGCTCCAATTAGAACAATTACTATTACTCCACCAATTATTGCATATGAAAAATAATTTGTTTCAGTTTCTGTATCTGGTATTGGATTAGAAATAGTATTACTAAACAAATAATCAATTTCAGTTTTGCCTGAAGGTAGTGTTAATTTATTTTGATCATTAATTATTTCCATATTAATTGGAAGATTAGTCATTCCAACAATTGCAGAATTTTGTGGTAATAGTAATGTAAAATTAGAAGGGGAATCTAAAGAAAATGTCCAAAGTTTACCTTGTTTGGATACTAAATCATGAATATCATATTCGATACTAATTATGGATGAACCAAAAGTTTGAATTAAAACAGAGTCATGTATAATATCCGTATCTAATAGAAATTCATTATCTCCTACTACAACTAAATTATCAATAGTACTTCCAAATAGATTTAATTCATAATCAGTAACAAAAGGATCAACATCAATTTCTGTAGAAATATGTGTAGAGCCATCAGGGTAAATTATTAGATCTAAATCTCTAGGAGAACTAAATGAAGATTGGATGGGGATCAGAGCTGCTGCAATAATCATACTAGCTAGCAAAAGAGATGTTTTGACCATTGTATCAAAGATACCCTCATTCCTTACAAAAAGTATTCCATCGTCTCCTAGAGATTGGTTCGATTGAGTTGGTTCGATAAATGAGTACATTTGATCAATACCTTAGATTCATGCTTTCTACTAGTCGTTGAAATCGTTTGAATTCCTGAAAAAAGCCTAAACCTTTTTCAGTAATTTGAAAGACCCTATTTCTCTCATTTTTGACTGATTCTACCAAGCCAGCTTCTACCAGTTTCTCACATTTGTCTAACACTGCATAGTGAGATAGGTTGGCTTTTCTAGAAATTGCAGATACAATGATTCCATCACGACCACCGTCAGCGGTTACGTCTAAGATATCACCCATTATGCCCATTTCGGACCTGTATTGTTGTTTTGACATGCAATAGTATAGAATGTAGTAGTTTATGAGGAACATTTTGAAACATTACAGCGGAACACAAAGCGGAACACCTCTTTCATCAAAAAAAATCCCCTAATTTTGACAAAAATGAAAATTTAGAAAAAAATAAGGCTAAAAAATACTATCAAAATTCATTCACAAGGTCAGCTTTGAGATTCATAATAACTTTTTATTCCCAATTTCAATAGTAAATAATAAAATGTTTGATAAGTTCAAAGAAGAAAAAGGTGGAGAAATGATGGAAGAAAGAATTGATGAAAATACTAATGAATCTGTAACAGTAGAAGCATCTCCAAGTACCGAGTCTACCATCGGAATTGGTGAATTGATGGGGAAACGTGCAAAATTAGAAGAAGCAATTGATTATGTCGGTTTAATGATAAAAAATCTTAAAGATAAAAGAACTATGCTTGAAAAAGACATAGAGGAAGAATCAGTAGATATCAAAAATCTTAAAGAAAAATTACAAAAAGTTAGTGAATACATTGATGAAGAAAATAGAGGAATTCAAGAGCTTGCAGATAAAAGAAGTAAAGTAGAAAATGAAGCTGATGAAGTGGGAATAATAATTAATAATTTAAGAGACAAACTGGCAAATATCGATACAATTGTTGGTGAAGAAGGAAATAGAGTTAAACAAATTAAAGAAAGCAGAAATAATCTAGAAAGTTAAAAATTAGAAAAATTTAGTATTAGTTGCTTGTTGACTGCTAGATGGAACTGATGGAAACATTTCTCCAGTTGAACTTTCTGCAACAGCAGATGCTTCTCTTAAGATTTTCTCAGATTCTACATTAGTAGTTTCATCTATTCCAAATGCTGCATCACCGGCAAAGCTTTCAGTCATAAATCCTCCAAGCATTTCTGCCATTTGACCAATTTCTTGTTCAGCACCAGGCATTACTTTTCCAAGTGATGATTTCAAATTCTTCATTAGACCCATTGTTGGCATCATGGCAACGACAGTATCTCCCAGATCATTACAAGTAGATAATCGTAATTCAATTTGTTCTAATGCAATTCGAGCACTGCTCAAAATTTTTGTAACTTTACGAACTTCAGCTAATTCATTTCCTAAAACCTTACTAGTTTGAACATCATGATTTTGTGTTGCAGTTACAATTCGTTGAAATAATTTAGTATCACGTTCTTGTAGACTAGTTAGCATTGAATCTAATTTTTTAATTTGTGATTGTAATTTTTTAATTCCATCTTGAACTCGTGGTTTTAATGGACCTTTAGGCTTAATTGCATCAGTTATTTTATCAGTAATTCCAGGTTTTGGTTGTTTTGACCATTTAGTTTCAAGACCAGGCATATGTTTGATTTTTAAATTAATACTTAATTTCAAGTGTAAAAATTGCTTCACAGTGCGTAAACTTTAGTTAGCTAAACTTGAAAACGGAATCAAAAAGGGAATTTCTCTAAATAGACGTCCCTCCAAATCCATTGAATAATTTTAATACAAATTAATCTCTCTGAATTTATGAATAAAAAAAGTATTGGAATTTTGATAATTTTGATTGTAGCAATTTTGGGTGTATCTATTTCGATGAATTCTGAAGAAAAAGATGATAATGTGATATTTCATATTACTTTAGCAGATCCTAAACTGTATACTAATGGTGTTTATACTGATAAATTTTCGATTGATCCAGGAACATATTTTTTTAGATTTGTCCCAAATGGAAGTAGTCCTGAAATTTTATCAATAAAATTAAGTGGTCAAAATTATAGTTTTATAGAAAATTTTAATCTGAAAGGCATACCACATGAATCAGAAACTTCAAAATATTTTACATGGGAATATGAAGGAGTAAAAAACATCACGATTGATTCAATGGAAGAAGTTACAATTACAATTAATCCAAATGGTAATGTGATGGGTTCAGTATCTATAGATATTATTAAGAAGAAATAGGAATATAAAATAAATTCATATGAATTTAATACAACCCAAAATTACAAAATATTATGAAAGATAAAAAATTTAGAGCTAAACTAATAATTCTCTTAGGTTCAATTTGGATAGTTATTACATTACCATTACCATGGATTGTTAATAATCCAGCAGTTTCAGAGGCTCAATTTAACACCGTGCTTGGCATAATAGGAGTTATGTCAATTCCATTTATTATGCTAGGAGTTGCTTGGTCATTAAAGCCAGAATTAACAACATAAGGGCATCATAATTGAATAACATTCCAATTCCTGATAAAATTCCTGAATTAAATATTGCAATTAAAGCTGCACAAGAAGCAGGTGAAGCAATTTTAGAGATTTATCAAAAAGATTACAATACATTCACAAAAACTGATGATTCACCAGTTACAGATGCAGATTTAAAAAGTAATAAAATAATTAATGAAATTTTATCAAATACAAAATATTCAATACTTTCTGAAGAGGATATTGATGATCAAAGTAGATTATCAAAAGATATGATTTGGATTGTTGATCCCCTTGATGGAACTTCTGATTTTATTGATAAAACTGGAGAGTTTACTGTAATGATTGCATTAATACAAAATAAAAAACCAATTCTTGGAGTTATTGCATGGCCAACAGAAAAAACATTATTTGTTGCACAAAAGAATTGTGGTGCTTTTAGATATTCAGATAACAAGTGGGATAAAATTTTAGTTACTAAAATAAGTGAACTATCTAAATGTAGAACAGTAGGATCTAGGCACCATTTATCAGAAAAAGAAAAAGAATTCATTAAAAAAATTGGAATTGAAGATTTTACAAGTATAGGTAGTTCATTAAAAGTTGGGAAAATTAGTTCTGGTCAAGCTGAAGCTTACATTACTACAACAAATAAAATGAAAGAATGGGATACAGCTGCATCTTATTGTATTGTTTCAGAAGCTGGTGGGAAAATGACAGATATGTTAGGAAATGAATTAACATACAATAACAAAAATGTGTATCATCAAAATGGGATTTTAGTTACTAACGGATTAATTCATGATAAAATAGTAAAAGAATTTAAAAAATTAGAGTAGGTTTCTTTCATTAAGAAAGTCCTTTACTTTATTTGCACTGTCTGAAAGTGGTTCATGTTCAGTATCAATTACTAAATCTGCTTTTTCTGGAGCTTCATAAGGATCATCAATTCCTGTGAATCCCTTAATTTCTCCTTTTCTTGCCTTGGCATACATGCCTTTGACATCTCGTTCTTCACATTTAGCTAATGAACACTTCACATACACTTCTGCAAACTGATCACCTGCAGCAATAATCTCTCTAGCATTTTCTCTATTCTCAACATATGGTGATACGAGAGATACTACACTTGGAACACCATGATTTAACAAAAGTTTAGCCAAATGAGCAACTTTTTTGTTATGCTCATCACGTCCTGCTTTTGAAAAATCTTTAGGCGAGAACCATTCTCTTAGTTCATCACCATCAAGCATTGCCAAATTTGGAATATCTTTCTGCAAATCTTTTACAATGGTAGTCTTACCTGAGCAAGGAAGACCAGTCATCCAAAGAATGAAAGGTTTCATGTACAAAAATGTTAGAATAACCAATAAAGAGCTTACGTTAATTTTTAACCCAATTCTGATTCTCTAAATATTCAATTTCTTTAATCATTTCTTCCATTTTTCTTGAAACTGTCATAACTGATTTGAATTGTTCATACATTTCAAATTCTTCTTCTTTTGAAATAATTTCAACCTCTGCTTTATCAAAGAAATTTTCTTCTTTTTTCATATGATCCATCAGATAAATTGAATATGTTTTCAAAAATCTTGCAACAGGTTCCCG
>CABXPS010000010.1 GCA_902514095.1 uncultured marine group I thaumarchaeote
ACAATTCTCTGCTGTAAATTTGTAAACTGCAATAACTAATGCTTCTAATACATCCATCACATCATTGTAATCCATAAATGCTGCTTCAATATCTATACTGGTAAATTCAGTTAGGTGTCTTCCTGTATGTGAATTTTCTGCTCTGTAAAAATTTGAAATTTCAAATACTCTTTCTAAACCAATTGTCATCTGTTCTTTGTATAATTGGGGACTTTGTGCAAGATATGCTGTTTTTCCAAAATAATCTAATGAAAATAAATCTGCGCCCCCCTCACTTGCACTTCCTATAATTTTTGGTGTTGTAATTTCAATAAATTTTTTTTCTACTAATGTTTTACGTAATGCTTGTAATACATAATGTTTTAATTTAAAAATTGAAGCTGTTTTTTGATTTCTCATATCTAAGGCACGGTGATTTAATCTTGTATCAATATTACTTTCCACTCTTCCAATTGGGTCAACTGGTAACGGGTGAATAGCTTTTGCTAACACTTCTATTTCTTCAGCCTTTACTTCAAATGAAAAATCCCTAGCTTTAGTTTCTTGAACTATCCCTTTGATGATAACTACACTTTGACGATTTATCTCTCCTAGATTATCATTTAATTCTCCTTTTACAATTATTTGGGAAATTCCTGAAATATCCCTAAGTGTGATAAATGACATTTTTCCTAATTTTCTAAGATCCTCAATCCATCCTCCTAATACTACTTGTTTTCCAATCAATTCTTCATTTAATTCTGAAATATCGTGAGTTTTTACAAAAGCCATATCAATTATTTATCCTCGAATACTATTTCAATGTCAAGGTTTCGGATGTTTTTCACAATTTCCGTGATTTTTTTGATATCAATTGGAAATTTTGAAGTCCATTTACCTGAAATTATTGCTTTAGTTTTTTGAACTCCTTCTGACCAAACCACATTAATTGTCAAAATCTTTATTGGAAAAAATAAATCTTCAATAAATTTTTTATCTGTTTGATCTGCCTCAACTAACCAAATTTTCTGTTTAAAATTATCTTGTAGTAATCTGTAAAGTGTTCTACTTTGTCTGATAACCATTATGTCGTTTTTTGCTAATGATAAAATGAAATTTTCTTCAAATTCATTGCATGAATAAAGTGAAAAATTCTCTATTTCCTTGGTTGTTTTTGCAATTTTTGCTAGTGTTAATGATGCATCTACATCTGCTTTGGTTAATACTCCTGAATCTACCTTTCCCTCACATTGAGGACACAATACAGCATTTTTTGCATCAAAGGCACAAATTGGAAATATCATTTAAATCGACTTTTTGTTTCTAATAATGTTGTTTATATCCCTTAGTGCAAAACAGAAATTCTAGTTTGGACTTAAGAAAGACATGACATTTCTATCAATCAAAGGATTATTTTCTAGATATGCCTCATCACAAGGACCAGTTTATGCTGTTGATGATGTTGATTTTGATTTAGATTTTGGAGAATCTATTGGAATTGCAGGTGAAAGTGCTTGTGGAAAAAGTACATTGGGATTATCATTGATTAGAATGTTGTCTGGTGGCAGTAGTTTTGGAGAAATTATGTTTGATGATGCTTCTATTTTGGATCTTTCTGAATCTGATTTTGATAGCAACTTTCGTTGGAAAAAAATTTCCATGATTTTTCAGGGTGCTATGAATTCATTGGATCCTGTTTTTACTATTGAGCAGCAATTTGTTGAAATTCTAAAACAACATAAATTTAATGGAAATCCTGATGAACTAATCTTAGATTCTATTCATTCTGTCAATTTAGATAAGGATGTTTTAAAAAAATATCCTCATGAATTGAGTGGTGGAATGAAACAAAGAGTAATTATTGCAATGGCCTTAATTTTAAAACCTAAATTTGTGATTGCAGATGAGCCTACCACGGCATTAGATGTTTTAATTCAAGCACAAATTATCAATTTATTAAAAAAATTAAAAAAAGATGGTATGTCTTTTATGCTAATCACTCATGATTTAGCAGTTTTATCTGAAATAGCAGATAAAATTGGAATTATGTATGGTGGACAAATGGTTGAATTTGGTTCTTCTCAAGAAATTTATAAAAATCCAAAACATCCTTACACTCAAGGACTTTTGGAATCTATTCCCACTCTAAAAGGTGGTACTCCTAAATATATTTCTGGAACTCCTCCAAGTTTACTTGATACTCCATCTGAATGTAGGTTCATCGATCGATGCCCGTTAGCTATTGAAAAATGTAAAAAACTTCCACCCAAATTTAAAACTGATACTGGATATGTTAGATGCTGGCTTTATGAAGATGAAAAATAATTATTTTGAATTTAGATATTCCGAATCAATTTTTTCTAGATATGCATTTTGAATTAAGATAGTTTCTCTTTCTATTATATTTCTACAACTTATTTTTGCATATTTTATTAAATCTACATTTTGATGATCATTTTCAAATGTATTTATTTTTTCTAATATGGTTTGTTCATATTTCATCACACTGTGAAGTTCTTTACTTATATCGTCTATTTTCATTTGTTTATAATTTTTAGGCTTTCTTGAATTAATTTCATCAATTAATTTTTTAATATTTTCCATATTTTACAATTTTTTCTTTCAATACTTTAATTTTGATTTTCTTTTTTATGTTCTAAAATATGTTTTAATCCATCTGTCATACTAAGTGAATCTAAATTTATTTCACAATAAGGGCATTTCAAGATATTTCTAATTTTATGAATGTTTTTTGACAACTGGTAGGCATGAATCTATGATTCTTAGCATTTCAGATCTAATAGCTTTTTTATCTATTGAGACCCATACTCTTGCTTTCTTTATTGCAAATGATATTGTTTGTACTTTCTTTCGTTCTTCCCAGACAAATTCTACTTCCCCCAAATTTTTATCAAAAAACCCCTCTAGATCTGAATTCATAGCAATATGTGAAAATTGATACTGTGTATTTTTTTCATCTAGTAGTGGTGTTAAATCTGGTCTTCTTATGTATGCCAATAACTCCCCTCTTTCGCCTATAACCCCTACAAATCTGATAAATGGGCTGATAGAACCTATATCTTTACAAATTATTTTAAATTTCTTTTCTGTCATGTGTTTTGTTCGATTTTGATTGTATTTTAATCCTGTCGTTAACTATCATTTATTTTTAATTTAATTTATTATTTTTTTAAAATATTGTTCCTAATCCTATTACTACAATAATTGTTTTAATTATTTTACCTGATATCATAAAAATTGAAAATTTTTTAAATTCCATTTTTTTAACTCCTGCTGAAATTAAAATCAGATCTCCAATTATTGGAATCCATGCTGCAAAAAATATTGCACTCCATCCAAATTTATCTAATAATCTATTATGTTTTTTTTCATGTTTTTCTATGTCTGATTTTTTCTTCATTTTTTTAACTAATTTGTTTCCTCCCAATCCTATGAAGTAATTTAAAATTCCGCCTATTATAGATCCTATAATTAATACAATTGCCACAAGAAAAATATTTTCACCTCCTATCAATAACGCTGACGTTAAAATTTCTGTTGGTAATGGTATTGCTGTAGCTGCTAATAACGAATTTAAAAATAGACCAATTATTCCGTACTCCTGAAATATGTTATTAGCTAGAATTTCTTGCATCTGTTGATAATATTCAATAAATAATTCATAACTCATGAATACTCATTTTTACTATGTTTATTATTCACTTTGATTCAAAATTGTTAGTTTTGATTAAATATTGCATAAAATTCATTTGATTAATGGAGTTAACTGATATTTTCCCATTTGCTCCAGATGATGGTTATCTTATTCTGATTTTAGTTAATTTTATTGGCTCTCTTGTCCCTTTTGTGCCTCTGCCTGGATTTTTGTTACTTGCCACGATGTCCGTTGGTTCTGAATATGATTTACATTTACTAGCAATTCTATCAGCTGTTAGTGCTACAGTTGCAAAACAAATTATATTTTTTGTAAGTTTTAGTGGCCGTAAAATTATGAATAGTAAAACTAGAACAAGAATGAGGCCTTTTGAGAGATTAGTTAAAAAATATGGTGCTGCTGCTGCATTTTTTGCTGCTGCAACACCAATGCCTGATGATATTATTTTCATACCTTTAGGACTTGCAAAATATAATCCAAAACGATTTTTTGCTGCAACCCTTGCTGGAAAACTTGTTCTTAGTTACATCATTGTCTTTATTTCTCATTATGTTGGATTGTCATTCATTGAACCCTTTTTAGAAAATGTTGATGATGCTACTCCTGTTTATATTGGATTTCTAATTTTTGCTGCAGCAATGACTGGTGTAATTATTTTAGTTTTGAAATTAGATTGGCAGAGAATAATGGTTAAATTTGCTCCTTGGACATTGGATGAAAATTCTGATGATGATGTTGATGATGATAGTGAAAAAAATATTGAAAAATAATTTTATATCTGAAAATTCCAAAGCATTTCTTTTCCATCTTTTATTCCTATTCTAGTTGATTTTTTTATTTTTTTTATTTCTAAACCTTCTTCAATGTATAACTCTATTTTTTTTGTTAAATCTATCCCGTAATGTTCTTTTGTAATTTCTAATGCTTGTGTTAGTTTTCCAGGACCATTTGTTAAATTTTTTAAATTTTCAATATTTCTGTTTTCTTGCATTTTCTTAATCCCTTTTTCTGGAACAATTCCTCGAATCAATACTGCTCCTGCAGATGTTTTCATTTTTTTGGCTACTACATTGAAACAATAGTGCATACCGTATGTAAAATAGACATATGCTATTCCCACTTCTCCAAACATTACCTTGTTTCTATCTGTAATGTTTCTAAATGCATGACTAGCAGGATCATCTTTGTGCCTATATGCTTCTGTTTCAATGATGGTTCCTGACATTTCATAATTGCCTATTTTTCTAGTTAATTTTTTCCCTAGTAGTTCTTTTGCTACAATCACTGTGTCTCTTTGATAGAATTTTTTAGGAAGTGTACTCAATATTTATTTTAATTTCTTTCTTATCTTTTATCTCTTCTATTAATTTAAACAACTTTTTCATATCTTTTTTTAATACATTAATTAATTTTTGATTATAAATTGTAGCAGCTGGATGAATTGTTAAAAAATATAATTGATTATTTTTTCTAACAATTTTTCCTCTAAATTTTATAATTTCTTTTCCATTCAATAATGAATTGAATGCTGTATTACCTAAAATACAAATTATTTTTGGTTTAATGATTTCTATTTCTTTTTTAAGATAATTCTTACATGTATCTCTTTCAGTTATTGTTGGAACTCTATTTTTTGGTGGTCTACATTTTACAATATTTGTTATGTATACGTCATCTCGAGTAATTCCTGCATTCTCAAGTGCAATTGATAATTTTTTCCCTGCAATTCCTATGAATGGCTCTCCTTTCATATCTTCATTTTTTCCAGGTGCTTCTCCTACAAAAATTACATCTGATTTGAAATTTCCTTTACCTGGAACTGAATTATTTCTTGTTTTACTGAGTTCACATTTTGTACACTGTGTTATCTGTTTCTTAATTTTTTGTAATTTTTTTTCCATACTAATTTACACTTTTCACCGTTGCTGTACCTCTGATTGTAGGGCCTCCATTACCCATAATCATTGATTGCATTGGATCTCCTTTACCGCAATTAGTTATTGGTCTTACTGTAAAATCATTTCCACATGCATCAATTGAATTAAAAAACTCTGGTGCTGTTCCCATTACAATTACATCTCTTTGTAAATCTGTTATTTCCCCATTTTCAATTTTTTGTGCATATTGACAAGATATGCTCCAGTTGTACCTTTTCATATCAATTGATGGAATTTTCATATTTGAAATATAGTATCCATTTTTTACGTCTTTAATTATTTCTTCAACTTTTTGATTTCCGTTACCAATACAAGTACATGCCATGCGTATTAGAGGCATATATCGATAATTTGTTGCTCTCATGTTACCCGTAGGACGTGTGTTGAATATTTTTGATGTTTCTCTATTTTGCATGTGGTTTTTTAAAACTCCTTTTTCTACAAGGTTTGTTTTTTCGGTTTTAACTCCTTCATCATCGAAGTAATACCATCCTAGACTTTCTTTGATTGTGGGATCATCAAAAACATTTAGATTTTCTGAACCAATTTTTTCACCTATTTTTCCTTTCCACCAAGCTCCTCCTGCCCATGCCATTTCTTTTCCTAGTACTCTATCTGCTTCTGATGGGTGTCCAAGAATTTCATGTGTAAGAAGTGAAACAAAATCTGGATTCATTACCACTGTTGTTTCTTCTTCCTTTACTGGTTTTGCACAAATTAATTCAGATGCTTTTTTTGCAATCTCTTTTGCACTTTGTTGGGCTTTGTTTGTAATTAATTCTAATCCTCCTCTTCCCCCTTCTGTAATGTTCACTGATTGTGTTATGCCTGATTCATGTGATGTTGCAACCATTTCTATTACTACATCTGTAAAATTTTGTAAAATTTCTGAACCTTCTGTGTTAGTAAAATATTTTGAATTAATTGTATAGTATGGATTTGTAACTGATTTTATAATTTTTGATGTACCATTGATTATTTTATTGCATTCTAATCCTATTTTTGTTAATTCCTCTATTTCTGGTTTTTTTAAAACTGGAAAATCAATTTGTTTTTTATTAATTGGATTATTATGTAAATTAATTTTATTTTTTTTATTTGAAATTGTATTCTCTGCATTTTTTATTGAATTATCTAAGATATTTTTTATTTCTTCAAATGAATTTGGATTGGTTATTGAACAAAAACTCCATGAACCATTTTTGATTAATCTGACTCCTATTCCTCTGTCTTCATTATTTCTAATGTGTTCGATTTCTCCATTTTCTATCAATATTGATTTTTTTACTTGTTGCTCTGCTCTTGCATCACAATATTGAACTCCTGCATTCTCTGCATATTTTATTATTTTATCTGCAAGATCTTGTAATTTTTGTTCCATATCTTAGAAATTATGGTGAGTTCTAAATCTTGTACTATTAATGACTGGATATTGCAGGCATGGTGAAATAATACTCGTCTTCAAACTCATAGTCTACGGTGCTCTTTTTTCTTAAAAATTCAAAATATCGGGTACAATTTTCATAAAATTCCTTATTTTTTGTATTTCCATGATTCATGATTTAACTCTCTATTTTACAATTTTTTAATGATAGTGAGTCATTTTGATCCTTGATGTTTGTTTTCTTTAACTAGATTCTATTGAATATTTTTTATATTCAGACATTGATTACATTTTATGAATACTCTTGTTGCTGATACTAGTGTAATTATCAATGGAAATCTTTCTGAACAAATTAAATCTGGTTCTATTAGAGATTCTGAAATTATAATTCCTCAAGCAGTGTTTGATGAACTTCAATCTCAAGCTTCAAATCATAAGGAACAAGGATTTGTTGGATTAGAACAAATTCAAAAATTAAATAAATTATCTGAAGATTTTGGTTTAAAAATTATTTTAAAGGGCTCTCATCCTGATATTGCTGATATTAAATTTGCCGCAAGTGGAAGAATTGATGCATTAATTATTGATATTGCAAAACAAAACGATGCTGTCCTTTATACTTCTGATAAAGTTCAACATTTAGTTGCAGAGGCTGAAGATGTAAAAACTGTTTTCTTACAGCCTAAAATTGTTCAAGAAGAACTTGAATTTCTGAAATTTTTTGATAATACTACAATGAGCATTCACTTGAAAGAAAATCAATACCCTCTTGCAAAAAGAGGAAAACCTGGTGAATTTCTGCTTACAAAAATTGGTGAGGATATTCTCTCTAAAGATTATTTGAAAATGATTTCTTCTCAAATATTATCTGCTACAAATATTTCTGATTCTAGTACTATTGAAATTTCTAAAACTGGGGCATCTGTTATTCAGCACAATGATTATCGTATAGCAATTACTTATCCTCCCTTTTCTGAATCATATGAAATAACAATTGTACATCCAACTGTAAAATTGTCTCTTGATGATTATACTATTTCTGAAGCATTAATGAAACGTTTGACTGACAGGGCTGAAGGAATTCTAATCTCTGGGGCTCCTGGTTCTGGAAAAAGTACGTTGGCTTCTGGCTTGGCAAATTTCTATCATGATCAGGATAAAATTGTTAAAACATTTGAATCTCCACGTGATTTACAAGTTGATGCAGGAATTACCCAATATAGTAAATTAGATGGAAGTTTTGATAACACTGCTGATATTCTATTACTAGTTCGTCCTGATTATACTATTTTTGATGAAGTGAGACGAAGAGAAGATTTTACAACTTTTTCTGATTTGAGATTAACTGGTGTTGGGATGGTTGGAGTAATTCATGCTAATTCTCCTTTGGATGCAATTCAACGTTTTATTGGTAAAATTGAACTTGGAATAATTCCTAATGTTTTGGATACTGTGGTGTTTGTTCATAATGGTGATATTGAGAAAGTTTATGATTTAGAATTGAAGGTAAAAGTTCCTACTGGGATGACTGAATCTGATTTGGCTAGACCTGTAATTGAGATAAGAAATTTTGAGAATAATGTTTTAGAGCATGAAATTTACACATTTGGAGAAGAAAATGTCATTGTACCTGTAGTAAAACGTGAAAAAATTGGTATTGAAAAATTGGCTGAAGATAAAATCAAAGATTATTTTCAAAGATATGATTCTGGTGCAGAAGTTGAAATTTTATCTGAAAATCGTGTTAAAGTCACTGTACATGAAGATTGTGTTGCATCCATTATTGGCAGGGGTGGAACTAACATTAATGAAATTGAAAAATTTCTTAAAGTTCACATTGACATTGTTGCTAAAGATTCTGAATCCTTATCATCAACTTCTAATGAAATCCCTTTTAATTTCTCTGAATCTAAAACTGCATTACTTTTGACTGTAAGTAGAGAATACACTTCTATGCATGCTGATATTTACACAAATGATAAATTTTTTGCATCTGTACGTATTGGTAAAAAAGGACAAATAAAAATTCCAAAACGTTCAGACATTGGAAGAAATTTGTTAAACTCTACTAGTTCTCAAGATGATATTCAATTATTTCTTAAAGATTTTTAAAATTATCTATAACCTTTGGATTTGCTTTTAGAAACGTAATGAATTTTCTTAACTGTTTTATTGTTTTAGGATTAAGATGATGTTCTATTCCTTCTGTATCTTGGTTTGCCGTATCATATCCTACTCCTAAAATCTCAAAAAATTCTAATAAAATTCCATGATTTTGTCGAATCCCTTCTGCAATTTGTATTCCTTTTTTTGTTAGATTGATTCCATGGTATTTTTCATATTCTAAAAATTTACCTTCATCTAATCTTTGTAACATCTTAGTGACACTTGGAGCACTTACATTCATGTATCTTGAAATGTCTAGTGTCGTGGCATATCCTTTAAGTTCTACTAATTCTGCAATGATCTCTAAGTAATCTTCCATTCTGGAACTCGAACGTGTTTTTTCTACCTCATGTGCTGCCTTGATTGATTCTAATCTTTTTGATTTTTTTGGGTTCATGTATTCTTTGTATGTACATTAAATCTCCTATAATTGAGTGTCTGTTAGGCTCATCTTAGCTACTCTTTGTTGACTTGAGGGTGACCATTGTTGATCTTTGAATCTTAACTATTTTTTTTCTAATTTATGTTATAATGACAGATCCCCTAAAGGCACGACTCGCAAAATTACAAAAATTCTCTGATTCTGCTAAACGTAGAGCCAATCTTTACTCTGATATTGCAAAAATGGATGGTTCTCCTGCTGCTAGATCTTTAGGTGCACTTCAAAAAGCACCTGCACCAGGTAAAAAATTACAAAAAATTGGATTTTTGATGTTATGGATACCTGAACCTACTGGTGTTACATGTGCAATTGGAGGTCCTATGATAGTTGCAGGTAGATATTTGGATAAAAAATACAATAGTAGTACATTGCACGATATTGGTCATCAAACTACGAATACTATTTCTTCAATTAGTGATTTTAGAAATTCTGTAACTTAACGTATTCATTTTTTAAAAGGACTTTTTTAAACAAATTTATGACTACTAGGGCTCAGGCATTAATTCCTATTTTTATTGCTGCTGTAATTATTGGTTCTGTTGGATTGCTTACTTTGCCAAGTGACATTAAATTAGAACAAGTTGAATTTCCTAGAGGAATAATTAAAGTTGATGGTATCCCTCTTGAAATACAAATTGCTGATACTGACTCAAGTCGTGTTCGTGGACTGATGTTTCAAGATCAATTACCATTAGATCAAGGAATGCTTTTTGTATTTCCAGAACAGGGTTTGTATTCTTTATGGATGCTAAATATGCAATTTGAATTAGATATGATTTGGTTTGATAATGCTGGTAATGTAGTCCATATTAAAACAAATGTTCCTCCATGTGTAATACCAGTTGAAATTGCTGCCGGATGTCCAAGTTTTGTACCTGATGGTGAGGCAACATATATTCTTGAAGTTACATCTGGATTTGTTGAACAAAATAATATTACAAAAGATTCTATTTTAGAGATAATCTCTATCTAAAATTGCAAAACCTTATCTTGTAATCTATTTATAAATTATTTGTGAATAAAAAAATCCTCCTTCCAATTATTGTTATAATGATATCTGCTATTGTTATTTTTTTAATTCCTGAAAATTCCTCTATGCCTTCTTCGGATAATCTCTATCAATCTGGGTTTACTTTTTATGATGTTGAAAAAATAAAAGAATCTTTATCTGAAAAAAATATTTTCATGTCTATTCCTACTCCTATCACAGATCATACTATTGAAAATTACTGCGCAATTCGTGATGATATTTTGTCTACCATTAACTATTGTACCACCACTGCTATTCAAGGTCCAGATGGAAAATCTCTTGGAAATATCAGTATGGGTGGAACCCCTGATAATCCAATAATGGCCCTTGCATTAGTTGAATCATCCCCATTTTTAGATTCAAAATTCAATGAAGTTGAAATTGTTTTTAAAATTATGATTGAAACTTTGGTTTGTGATTGTTGGGATGAAAAACAACCTGGAGGTTTTGAATCTGTTAACGCCTGGCTAGAGACTGCTAAAATAAAATTTGCTGAATCTTCTCAAACTATTCCTCTAAAATCAACAATTACTGGACTGGGTGACGAAACTTTAATCCTTGAGATTAAGTCTACAAGTGATTCATACTCATGGACTTTAATTGTTCTAAAGTAGTCTAATTATACATGATAGAATTATTTGATTGGAGATTACAATGATTGATCAATTATGGTTGATTCCTTTGGGATTTGTAGCTGGCATATTAGGTTCTATGCTTGGTCTTGGTGGTGGGATTATTATTGTTCCAGTTTTAACATTTTTGGGTTTTCCTCCAACTGTTGCAGCAAGTAATAGTCTTTTTGCAGCATTCAGTAACTCTGTTGCATCTACGATTTCTTATTCCAAACAAAAAAGAATTGAATACTCTTTGGGGTTAAAACTTGGATTACTTGCAATTCCTGGTACCATTTTGGGTGCAATAATTTCTACTGATGTTGCTCCAGATATTTTTAAAATTTTGTTTGGGTTTGTTTTGATTGCATCTTCTGTTTACATATTTTTAAGAAAAGAGATTGAATCTAGACAAAAAACAATTTCAAAACAATTAATTATTTTTATAATTGGATCTAGCTTTTTTGCAGGAATCATTTCTTCATTTTTTGGAATTGGAGGTGGGATTATTTTTGTACCTTTGATGGTTGTTGGAATGGGAATGTCTATGAAGAGAGCTGCACCTACTTCACAATTAATTTTATTATTTGCATCATTATCTGGTATAATAGTTCATAGTATTTTGGGACATCCTGATTTTCTTCAATCTGGATTTTTAGCAATTGGTTCTTTTTTTGGTGGATTAGTTGGTGCAAAATTATCTTTAAGTGTAAAAGAAAGAAATTTGAAAATTCTTATCTCTGTTGTACTTTTAATTACAGCTGTAAAACTATTTTTTGATTCTTTAACTAATGGCTCTTTTTCTTTTATTTTTTAGCCTCAAAAAATTAATTGTATTTTTATACTAATTTTTTGAAATATATTGTTCGTTAGATCTTTTGATCTAATGGCTGAGGAGACTAGTTGGCTCCTTAGTTTTATCTTCTAATTTACTGTGTGAATTCTTTTTTTAACATTGGAAATATTTTCATCCTTATCTTGTTTCATCAACACAGAATACTACTTCTGCAGATGAAAGTGCATTTTCTGTAACTAGAAAATTAAATGCTTCTGCTATTTTTTCATTATTTGGCTCTGAACCTGTAACTGAACCTGGGAAAACTGTAAACATTCTGATTTTTGATTTTAAGACATCGCTTAGTTCTTGATTAACTGTTACAGTAAATGGTCTTAGTGCTCCTCTGAAAACCTCCACTTGTGCTCTTTGAGTTCCTGTGACTTTACGTCCTATTGGTAAATCTGGTCCTATGATCATGATTGCTCCTTTGGTATCTTTGTATAATCTTGGGTCTTTGTCTCCTCCTGGAACAAAGTGTTCTAGTGCTCTTTGAGCAACTGTTGCTGGAGTTGAAATGAATTTTTCAGTTAATTCTTCCCATGCTGATCTAGTTAATTCAGTTAATTTTTCAATTTCTGGAAGTTTTCCAGTAACATGAATTACTCCTAAAATTTCTCCTAGATTTGTTTTGGCAGTATTTAGCCATCTTTGAACTTCTTCCGGATTTGTAATATCTACAATATGTGAATGGAATTTACTGCTGATGGATTCTTGAACTTCTTTTGGAGTTGATTGTGAAATGAAGCATGCCACTTTTCCTCCATTTTTCTCAACATGCTGTGCTAAAAATTCTACTCTTTCAGCATCTGTTTTATCCGTACCGTCAACTGTGAAAACTACTGATTTACCTGAAAAGTCTGGTTGATGAACTCCTGGAACTGTTGTTCCAATATGTGGTTTTACTGGATAAAATACTCTGTCTCCTGGAATTACTTTACCATTAAGGATTTTTGCAATTTCATCATCACATAAGTTTAGAACTGATTCTGCTACTTGTGTTTGAGCTAAAAATTCTTTGTTTGCAATCATATGTGATGTATTATTTTGAACTTTTTCAGCTATTGTTTGAATTTTAGTAAGTAGATTTGTAAATGTCTCTGTTAATTTTGCAACATCTTTTCCATTTGCTAATTTCTCAGCACTTTTTGCAATTCCTTCTTTATCTATTCCATCTGCAAGGATACATTCTAACAAATCATCTTTTGCTTCTTCAACTTCTACTGGAGTTAAGTACTCAAATCCACTAACTCTCATAAATTCGGCTGCAGCTTTTGGATACACTGTTTTGTAAATTCTATCTGAATGTACTGGTCCTGGATTTGTTGCAATTGAAATAATTCCTTTATCTGTTAATTCCCATGACATTAGTTCTGCTAATCTATTTTTTGCTCCTTGAGATGCAGTGTATGGACTTCTAAATCTGTAAGGTCTTTGTTCAAGTGGTCTTTCTTCGGTAAAGAATGTTGAAATTGTGATAATCTTTCCACCTTCTTTCATTACTTTTAGTGCTTGAACTGAGCCCCAAAATGTACCTGTAAGGTGAATTCCTATTGTACTTTTAAAATCTTTTAATGGAGAATTTGGAAAACATGTTACTGGACCTGAAACCCCTGCATTATTAATTATGTAATCTACATTGACATTGTCATTTTTTATTGCATCAAACATTTCATTCATTGCTGATTCGTCTGCAACATCTACACCTGCAAAAATTTTAACTGATGCGCCACTATTTTTTTCTGAAATTATTTGTTCAAGATCTTTTGATGCTTCCTCTAAAGGCTCTTTTCTTCTACCTAGAATAATTACACTTGCACCATTTTCAACAAATTTGGTTGCTATGGCCTTGCCAATTCCTGTTCCACTACCTGTAATTAATGCAGTTTTACCTTGGAATTTCAAGTTAAAAAAATAAAAACATTTTGCATATTTATTTGGATTGATCTCTGGGGATTTTTTCTTGATATCTTTATTTGTGGGATATTCTGAGATATTTTATGCATGATACAGAATCTGATACTTTCATTTATCAAACATGGCCTGAAAAATTTAGTGCTATGTTAAAAGAGATCGGTATAGATTCTGATTCTAAAGAAATTGGTACTGATGCTGTTGAAACTGATGATTACTATAGTAGATATTTTGCTCAAACTCCTAGAATGGTTACTAACAAAGGTTGTATTGATATTAAAAATTCTAACATTGACGTCGTACAAATAATTCAAAAAGGATAATCATGCAAGATCCAAATCCACTTCCATGGGGTGCACAAGATAGATATCAAGCACATTTCATTGTTAGAAAGAATGTTGGTTCCTCAGCAAAAAATTATACTGCAAAAACATCTTTAGTCACTCAAGGTCATTTTGGTTCAAAAGTAGTTACTAAAGTTGAATGGAATGGATATGGTGATTTAACTACTAAATTAAACTCTGATAATGAACTTAATGAAATGATTACAAAACAATCCATTAAGGATGCAACCATCTATGTTGAACCTACTGATACTGCTGTTAGAATACGTGGTAAATGGGATAATCATATTGCATTTGGAATTACGCAGGAACTTTTTGAAATTTATGATAGAATTGCTGGTCACATAAAATCTGTTTAAGCTTTCCACCAATCTAATGCAAGAAAATCTACTTTATCTTTTCCTTTTGGAATTGCTAAAATGAATTGTTTTCTTACTGTTGTTGCAAGTCTTCCTGCAAGAACAATTCCTGTTGAAGTTATTGATTCATTTCTATTGTACACTTGAATTAAAAATGGTGCATGATCAATACCTGGTCCTTTTTCGTATACTGCAAAATCGCATCCAAATTTAATTCCTGGATTAATTATGTATCCTTTATCTCGAAAATTTTTGTAAACAATGTATTTTTTCCCAAATTCATGAATTTCTTTTTTACAAATTTCTGTCATTTGTTTAACATTTATTTTTTGTTTTAATTTTGTAATGCTAATTTTTTTATTTTCTAATAAATATAACCCTTCAATTAAATCTAAAATTAATGGTGCATCTATTTCTTCAATTACTGGTTTTGGAATTCCAATTGGTTTTCCATAATATCCCTGACTGAAAAGTTTTCGTGAATCTTCGATATCCCACACGATTATCCTATTTTCAATTAATTCACTTTTCATATTTTAATAAAATACTCTATGTATATGAATTCTATAGTGTAGACCCATAGTTATTGATATTGAAAATAAATTAGAAATTAAAATTGTTTTTACTATAGGCTTAATGCTAGCAGGATGAATGAATCTGAAACTCTCTGACATTTATCTGACATTTCTTCAATACCTTCTATCACATCTTTGATTAACAACAATTCTTTCGGATCTTTTACTTCGTTTAGAAGTTTTATTGTTGCTTCTCTATATTTGATATCTATTTCTCTTTCTATGGTTTGTGTTTCTTGAGCCAATTCAATTGCATTGGCTGTATTTGTATTGAGACTTCTAATAATTTCATTTAGTTTGTAGACTTCATCCACTACTAATGAGATTAGTTCTGAAATATCTTTGTCAAGTTTTGAACTTTTTAGCGTAGTAATCTTTACATTTGAAAGTTTGAATGCAATGCCTGTAATGTAACCAGCTATTTCATCCATTGTGTAAGCTGTGTTTAGGAGATTTTCTCTATTCATGATTAATCCTCCTACATCTGCAACTTCCCGTGTAATTTTTCTTCTAAGATTTTCTACTTCTTCTTCTATAGTTGAGATTTGTTCTAACGTATTTTTGATTGCTTTCTTATCTTTTTTCATTAAAGAATCAGTTAGTGTTCCAAGTTCTCTAGATGCGTTTAGAATTCTATTGATCTCATCTTGTAAAACTGCTATTGCCTTTCTTTTTGCTTGAACTTCGAGTTCTCCACTATACATAACATAGAGTAAGAAACTTCGTGGTAATTTAAATCCTCTATGGTTTTTGATATTTTTCGAGCCTTATTACATCAAATTTTTATCATGTGCTGATTTATTTTGTGCTTTGTACAGTGAAATTACTTCTTCATCTGTTGATGCATCTTCTGCAGTTTTTTCCATTCTTATTTTTCCTGTAAATTTTGGAAATCTTAATGCTAATCCTGCATTTTTTCTTATTTCATCTCGTGCCACCTTGTGAATTGGGCTAAGTGTAATTTCAGATGCTACAATTTCTATCACTAATTCTGGTTCAAACCAAACATCTGCTTCCATTTCACTAATGATACGTGGATTTTTTTTAATTGTAGTTTTTGGATTTAAAATTTGATATAATTGATCTAAACTTTCATCTGTAAACCCTGTGCCCACTTTACAAATACTGGGAAATGTATCCGTATTTTCATCATATGTTGAAAGTAATAATGTTCCATAACTTCCTGTTCTTCTCCCTTTACCAAAAAATCCTCCAATAACTACAAGATCTAAACTGTCTCCTAATTCATTTCTATATTCTCTTTTTAATTTTAACCAGTGACTTCCTCTTGACCCTGCTTGATATGGTTTATCTAACATTTTTAACATTAACCCCTCACTTCCTGCATTTATGCTGTTTTCAAAAAATTCTTGAATTTCATTTTCATTTTTTGCTATTGTCATTGGAATATATTTTGCAAATTCATTTTCTTTAACTATATTTTCTAATTTTTTTCTTCTTTCACTATAGTTTAATTCTGTACAATTTTTTCCATTACAATATAATACATCAAAAAAATTCACTGTAATTGGATATTCTGTAACTGCTTTTTCAATTTTATATTTTCTTCTTCTATGCATTAATTCTTGAAATGGTAAAAAATCTCCTGTATTTTCATTAATTGCAACTATTTCTGCTTCTAGTATTGCATTTTCTGCTTGAATTATTTTTGGAATTTTTTCAATAATGTCTGGATAGTAATTTGAAATTTTTTCTAAACTTCTAGAAAATAATTCTATTTTTTCCCCTTCTACATGAATTTGAACTCTTTCTCCATCTAATTTGTATTCAATTGCAAATTCATTTCCTATTTTTTCGATTACTTCTTTTTCACTCTTAACTCTATCTGCAAGCATTGGACGGATTGGATTGAATAAATTTATTTTAAATTTTTCAATTCCTTGTATTCCTTCTATTGCTATTATTTCTGCAACTTTTCCTAAATCACTTGATACATTATATGCATGTTGTAGTAATTTTCTATTTTCTTTATCGCCTGAATATGCAATTGCTAATGCATCCATAACTGTATTTTCTGCAATGCCTAATCTTAGAGTTCCAAGTAAAATTTTTAAAATAAAACTTGCTTCTAATGGATTTGCATCGTTTAGTAAACTCGATATATATTTAATTTTCATGTCTTGTGATTTTGACCCTCCTAATTTTGCAATTTTAAATAATGTTTCATATACTCTTTCTACTGTAATATTTTCCACCAAAAATGTTGTTTGTGTTTTTTGTTCTAGAATTATTTCTGCTGCGTGTCCTAGATCCCCTCCTTTGTTGTATTCCTCTTCAATTTTTTTAATTGTTATTCCTGATGATTTTGAAATTGCCCTTATTGCTAATTTTTCTGCAACCCCTAACTCAATACCTTCAAAATCTGGTCTTATTTTTCCTTGAATTAAGTATACTATCTTTGAAATTACCTCATGTGGTGTTTTTTCAAATAACTCTACTAGAAATTGAGTCAACTCTAATCTTTTTCTAGTTGATTCCATTTTTTCAAAAGATTCTGCTAAAATAGAATACTCCATAATCTGGTTCTAACTATTCCTGAATAAAAGTTTGAATCTAGATGTATCTGTAAATTGTTGGTTTATCTGAATCTTTGATATCTGATACTAGTGCAAAATTATGCAGTGGATATTCTTTTTTGTACTGTTTCATGAAACTCCATGCTACATCATGTGTTTTAAAATCTGTTCTAATTCCGTCAATTGTACTTTTTTTACCAAATACATCTAATGGAACAATTCTATAGTTTTTGGGTCGATTGTGTGGTCTGGCTTTGAGGAACCATGTAAATGCAAAAATTACCACTGTGGCTAGAATTACATAATCTCCAGCTATTTTAAAAAATGTTATAATTATTCCTGGTATGGTTTGCCCAAATAATACTACTAGAAAACTTGAAAATGAAACTATTGCTATCACTGTAGAAATATACGTCTTCCAATCAAAGATTTTTTGAAAGGTATTCATATCTTGTAGATACTGTGTTCTTTTTTGATTTAACTATTTCGTAAAATTATAAAAATATGAGATCACTAATCTGGATCTTCATAATTTTCTTTTCTATCTGTATTGGATTTATCATCTTCCATTGGTTTCATTTTTGTTTCAAGAATGTCCATTCTTGCTCTATATCCTTCAGCATATTCTAATTCTGATGGAACTAATGTGGCTGGATGAATGAATCCTTGACTTCTAATTGCCATTGCTTTCTTTGTTGCAATTTCTCTAATGTAATCCCAATCAGGTGTTGAGAATCCATCAAACGGTCCTGTAAATTTACCATTATGCATACTAAAAACTAGTGCTTCTACAATTGGAATGCAGAAATTAATTGATGCTGCTGAATTTAATTTAACTGGCATTAATGGCATGTTGTGGCTTCCTCTGGTATTGCCTGCAACATAATGTGGATTGTTAAACATGCTTCCCACTTCTTCAGTTGCTGGAAAATTCTTTTGTGTTCTAACTAAACAAATTGGATCATCTTTTCCGACATATGTTCCTGCAATGTTGTGTAATCTGTCAGTTGATGCATCTAAAATTGGTTCACCGTCTCTGGTGTATACTGAATCAACAACATATCTTCCTGGGTACATTAATGCTGCTTCAATTGTTGGTTTGTCTTCCCATAATTGTAATTCTGCAATTTGTGCTTTTTCTACATCCATGATGTTGAATTTTACTCCACTTGCAAGACTTTTGTTTACAATTAATGCGGTATTGCTTAGTGTGTCTACAAACATTCTGTATATTGGATAATTGAATGCACCTGGTTCTGTTTTATCTGCTGCAAAAACAGTAAATGCTTCATTAGGTCTTTCTTCGAATTCCAATTCTGCAACTCCTGGACCCATTCCTTTAACATTTCCTGAAAAAGAATCTCTGAGTAAATCTTGACCTGCACCGTACAATCCTTCTTTTTTGGCAACCTCTGTTCCTGCCATGAAAGCATCCCATGCTAATTTGTGGATTTTTTCATTATCTACGCCATGTGTATGGGACATGACGATATGTGTGTCATCTCCACAATATCCTATGTAATGGTCAATGAGTAAATCTCCCGAATTTTCAACGGTATCTCTAATTGCTTTGATTAGGCCGTCACTTGGTTTTGTATGTCCTCCGATTCCCCCGACATCTGCTTTGATAACTGAAACTGTAATTTTCATATATCTATTTTTTTCTTCTTTGATTTATGTGCTTTTAGTGAAGTCTTAAGATCACAAATTTATTTTAAAAAATGTTTTTTTGTTAAAAAAATTCATTACAGTAATATATGCCCTCGACATCGAATTCGATATGGCAGATAAACCACACTTAAACATGATTGTAACAGGTCATATTGATAACGGAAAATCCACAACTATGGGTCATTTCTTAATGGATCTAGGAGTTGTAGATGAAAGAACCATTGCAGCACACGGAGCCGAATCCGAGAAGACCGGAAAAGGTGATACTTTCAAGTATGCATGGGTTATGGATAATATTAAAGATGAAAGAGAAAGAGGAATTACAATAGACTTAGCATTCCAAAAATTTGAGTCTAACAAATACTTCTTTACTTTAATTGATGCTCCTGGTCACAGGGACTTCATTAAAAATATGATTACTGGTGCTTCTGAAGCAGATGCCGCAATCTTAGTACTTTCAGCAAAAGAAGGTGAAACTGATACTGCAACTGCAGCAGGTGGTCAAGCAAGAGAACACGCATTTTTGCTCAAAACACTAGGTGTAAAACAAATTATTGTTGCAATTAACAAAATGGATGCAGTTGAATACAAAGAAGATGCCTTCAACGCAGCAAAAGAGAAAGGTGAAAAATTAGTAAAATCTGTTGGTTACAAACTAGATGAAGTACCAATCATTCCAGTTTCTGGATGGAAAGGTGATAACTTGGTTAAGAAAACTGAGAACATGCCATGGTACTCTGGTAAAACACTACTTGAAGCATTTGATGACTTTAAAGTAGAAGAAAAACCAATTGGTAAACCATTAAGAACTCCAATTCAAGACGTTTATACAATTACTGGTGTAGGAACTGTACCTGTCGGTAGAGTTGAAACTGGTGTCATGAAAGCAGGACAAAAAATTATTGTAATGCCTTCTGGTGCACTTGGTGAAATCAAATCAATTGAAACTCACCATACAGAAATGCCATCTGCAGAAGCAGGTGATAACATTGGTTTCAATCTAAGAGGTATTGAAAAGAAAGATATCAAGAGAGGAGATGTTCTTGGTACTCCTGATGCCCCACCAAATGTAGCAAAAGAATTCAAAGCCCAAATTATTGTTATACACCATCCAACAGCAATTGCACCTGGTTATACTCCAGTTATGCACGCACACACAACACAAGTTGCAGCAACTGTTACTGAGTTCCTACAAAAGATTAACCCAGCAACTGGTGCAGTTGAGGAAGAAAATCCAAAATTCCTTAAAGTTGGGGATGCAGCAATTGTTAAGATTAGACCAGTTAGACCAACTTGTATCGAAACCTTCGAAGAATTCCCAGAGATGGGAAGATTCGCACTTAGAGATATGGGTGCAACAATCGCAGCAGGTATTGTTAAGGAAATTACTGAAGAGTACAAACCATAGGCGTTTTTTATGACACAAACTGCCCGTGTTAAACTCACCTCCATAAGTCTACCTAAATTAGACACTGTTTGTGATGAAATAATGGGTATTGGTAAAAAAACTGGTGTTAAAGTAAAAGGTCCTACTCCACTTCCTGTAAAAAGATTACATGTTGCTACAAGAAAATCTCCTTGTGGCAGTGGTACTGAAACTTATGAAAAATGGGAAATGAGAATGCATAGAAGAATTATTAATATTAATGCCGATGATAAAGCAATTAGACAATTGATGAGACTAAAAATTCCTGATGATGTCTATATTGAATTATCTCTGATATGATTTGGTATCCTTAAATTATAGAAATTATTGATGATAAACATGGCTGAAGAAATTACTGAAGAAATAGAAGAAACTCCTACTGAAACATTTGATGTAAATTATGCTTGCTTAAGATGTGGAACAAGTGTTTCAAACACTGAATTATCTCGTTTACCTGAGATCAAATGTATTTGTGGATTCAGAGTATTTACTAAAGTTAGACCACCAGTAGTTAAAACTGTAAAAGCAATTTAATTATCTGTCTTTTTTGTAACTATGCTCTCTTTGTAAATGAGTTCTCATATCTTCCATATTTGAGAATTTTTTCTTACATTCTTTGCAATCATACTGTAAATCTTTCCCATGAATTATTTGTTCATGATTCATTAATTCTTCTTGTTTTGAAAATTTTTTATCACATTTATCACATTGATATTTTTTAAAAAAATTCACATTTAGCCAAACTCTGCTTTCTTTTCATCCCAACATTTTCTACATAATTGACCTTCAATTTTCCAATGTCCTTTTGGATTATGTCTAATTAAACCCATTTTTGTTTCACATAATGCACAAAAATTTTTCTTTTGATCATGATCTTTTTCTTTTTCATCGAAACATTTTTTGCATAATAATCCTTCCATGTCCCATTGCCATCTAGGTTCCCACAAATCTGTAATTTTTTGTGTAACTCCACATTTAACACATGGTTGTCTTACTTGACCTTCATAGTATTCTTTTGATTTATCAAAATGGCAATCTCCACAAAGTGAACCTTTGATATTCCATTCTTTTTTTGGTTTATGTCTGTGTGTTAATTCTTTATTGCAAATTGTACAATTTGTTGCTTTTTTACTAAATAATCCCATATCTATCATTTACTTGAAAAATATTTAATTATTAAATGTAAACAAGTAAACCTCCTGTTGCTAACCTGATCTATGATTATGTTGAAAAATAAAAATAAATTAAAATCAGAAAAACTGTCTATTTAGAAAGTAATTTTTCAAGAGCTTGACTTGCATTAAGCATGCCATTTTTCTTGGCAAATTCTTCAATCATTTTGTATTGTTTTTCACTAAAACATACTGGCATTGAACGTGTTTTCATATTGGTGATTTGAATATTTCACTAATATCCTTTTCTCTGGGAACATATTTCAAACCGTTTCTCTTAGATCTACTGTGGTAAAGAAACGACAGATCTTAGTAATTGGAAATAATACTACTGGATGTACACCAAAACATGAAAAAATTGCATATGAAATTGGAAAAGAAATTGCAAAATCTGGTTCATTACTAATTACTGGTGGATTAGGTGGAGTGATGAATGCATGTTGTCATGGTGCAAAAGACGCTAATGGTCTAACTATGGGGATAATTCCTCAAGATGATCCCAAATTCGCGAATGATTATTGTGATATTGTGATTCCTTCTGGAATGGGATTTACTCGTGATTTTCTTAATGCATTATCTGCAGATGGTGTAATTATTGTAGGTGGAGGTTCTGGAACTTTATCTGAGGTATGCGCTGCTTATATGAGTAAAAAACCAATGGTTGCAATTCGAGGTTTTGATAGTGCTATTACTCCGTACATTGATGATTATGTTGATCATCGAAAAAATGTGAAAATTATAGGTGCTGATACTTCTAAAGAAGCTGTTGATAAAATTTTAGAACTAATTACTGCATAGAAATTAGTAATGGATCTGGTTTGTAAAACTCTCCATATTTTTCTGTAAGTTTATTTAATTCATCTACAATGTTTTTAATTCCGATTTCTTTTGCAGTTTCAAATAGTGGTTTTTTTAACCCTAATCCTAATTGAGCTGCTTTTTCTATCTCCCCTATATCACTTGCACCGTTTGTAATTAACCAAGCTGCATTGTTTACAATATTAGCTACTAACTGAATTGGGTTGAATTTTTGTGCTAATTCTTCTGATAAATTCACTCTTTCATATTTGTCATCAGAATATTTGTAATATCCTTCTCCTGATTTTTGCCCTAACTTCTTTTCGTCAAACATTTTTTCTACTGTTGGATGTGGATTGATTACTTTTTTATCTCGTAAGTGCATTTCTACAGTTGCTTTGTGAATTACATCCATACCTGTGAAATCTGCTAATTCAAAAATTCCCATTGGAAAACCTAGCTTGAATTTCACTGCAGAATCAATTTCTTCAAGTGTTGCATTAGTTCTATCTTGAGCAAAACATGCTTCGTGAACCATTGGAATGAATAATCTATTAATGATAAACCCTGGAACATCTTTTCTACACAATACTGCTTGTTTGTTAACTGATTTTACATATTCTTGAGTTAAATCTGTAATTTCTTGTGATGTTTTTTCTCCTGGAATTACTTCTACTAATTTCATTAATTGTGGTGGATTAAAAAAATGAATTCCTATAAATTTTTCAGGGCGAGATGTTGTGTTTGCTATTTCAGTAATTGGTAATGTACTTGTATTTGATGCAAATATTACTTCTGGTCCTGCTACTTTATCTAGGTCTGCATAAACTAATTTTTTTAGATCCATAATTTCTGGAACTACTTCAATTACTAACTCTGCATTTTTTACTGCTTCATTCAAATCAACAATTGGTGTAATTCTTGAAAATATTGACTCTCCTTCTTCTTTTGAAATTTTTTCTTTTGAAACTAGTTTATCTAAACTCCATTTTATTTTCTCCATTGCCTTATCTAAAAATTCTTGTTTGATATCTCGTAGAACTACATTATATCCTGCAGTTGCTGACACTTGAGCAATTCCGTGACCCATAACTCCAGAACCTAGTACTGTGATATTTTTCACTGCCATAAATTGACAAAAATTCAGTATCCTTTATAATGTATTTCTCCATCTTTGTGATAATATGGGCTTGTTTAATCGTAACAAATCTAATGAAAGTAAAACAAAATGTGATGTTTGTGGAACTGAGTTACATGATCCTGAGCGATTAAAAAAGCATATGAAAAAAGCACATGGTAACGTACCTGCCAAAAAATTAGATCCAAATGGTGGGGACGGCGGTACATGGTAAAATTGAAGTTAAACTCTAGTCAACAACAAGGATTAGTTTTTGGTGGTGCGTTTTTGGTTGCTGGAATTGTTCTATCTACTATGGTTTTTCCCTTCTGGCATTTGATTCGTGAGGATGTTTTTGAAGATGTCGTTATTTTGAATAATGACGATGGTACTTGTTATGTGGAAACTATTGATTCTGTTCCTAAAATTATTGAAAATTGTGAATTAAGTGCTGGAGATGAGGTTACAATAAAATTTGGAAAGGATTTGGCATGGGCTACTATTGTTACTCCTTGATAGATACTTTGATATTTAAAAAATTAATTTTATAATTATGGATTGCATTTTTTGTAAAATTGTCTTAAAACAAATCCCTGTAAAAATTCTCAATGAATCATCTCATTCTATTTGTTTTTTGGATGCATTTCCTCTTGCAAAAGGACATGCATTAGTAATCCCAAAAAATCATCATAAAAAAATTCAAGATATGACTAGTGATGAAAACTCTGATTTATTTTCTCTAGTTCACACTATGATGTCCAAAATTGATTCTATTACTGGTTCAACTTTACTTGCAATACATAATGGTGACGATGCAGGTCAAGAAATACCCCATGTTCATGTACATCTAATTCCAAGATCTAAATCTGATTCAGCAGGACCCGTTCATAGTATGTTTAACACATCTTTAGAATTATCTGATTCTGAAATTGAAAAATATTATAATTTGTTAAAAATTTAGTATGGAAATAATTTTTCTTTTGTTCTAATATTTTCTACATTAATTGCTTTTGTTGGACATGTTTCAGCTGCATTCATAATTTTGTTTACTCCTGCACCTTTTTGATTAATCACATTTGATTTTGGGTTTGTTTGACTTTGTTTATTTATTTCAAACACACCTGGTGCAATAATTTCACAACTGCAGCAACCAATACACAAAGACTTGTCTACATTAATTCGAAGATCTGGTTGTTTAGTTGGTTCTCTTGCTTTTTCATATTCTCCATTTTTGCCATCTGTTCGTATTCGTGCATTGTAATCTTCCCAAAACTTTTTTTCATATTCTTTCCAAAAAGTTGGGTCTCCTTCTTCAAATTCACGCGTATATTTACCCCAATCTTGTTCTGGAATTCCATCATCATTTGGTGCTCCCCATTGTGGTTTTGGTTTGACTTTTTGATTCCCTGAATTTTGTTTTGTCTGTTCATATATTGTATCATCCTTTTCATTCTTTTTTAAAAAATTATATGCTTCTGTAATTTTTTTGAATTTTCCATCATCATTTTCTTCTTTATTTTTATCTGGATGTAATTCTAGTGCCATCTTTCTATAGGATATCTTAATTTCTTCTTGTGATGAATTTTGATTAACATTTAATGTCAATAATGCTTCTCGTTTATTCATATTATTTCTAATTCATCATATGTTAAAAATAATTACTAATATTTTGTTATCCTATTCTAAAATTTTATCATCTTCTGCTTTCCATGCTGGTTCCACAATGCATAAAAAACGTAAATATTTTGATCCAATATTTTCAATAAATTGTTTTGAATTTGGAGGAACATATGCTGAGTCATCTTTTTTTAATCTAAATACTTCATCATCGATTTTTAATTTTCCTTCACCTTCTAAAATATAGTAAATTTCAGATGATTTAATTTTGTGAAGTTTGGTTTTCCCTCCAATTTCTAATGAAAATTGTGCAATACTATAGTTAATTCCATTTAATGTGTTATGAGGATGAAAATATTGCTTTATTTTTGCTCCTTCGTCTCCGTCTATAAATTCAATTTTTGAATTTTCTTTTATTGACATTATTTTTAAACGATTTTTGTAACTTTGTTTTTAAAATTTGATTCGTACCACGTGGTTTTGTATGTTGAATTCTTTTTAGGTAATATGTTGATTGCAATATGTGAAAATTCTTTCTTTTTGTCAATGGATCCATGTGTATGGAGTGTTTTTGCTGGAATGTGAACAATGTCGCCTTGATTAAGATTGATTCTTTGAGTTCGTTTGATTTTGAATTCTGATTTATTGATACCATATTTTTTAAAAATTTCTAAACTACCTTTTCCATTTACTGCCATCAATACTTGATTTCCATTATGAAAATGAAGTTTTGTTTTAGAACCTTTTTCAAAATGAACATGATAGATATCTTGATCTTTTGATTTAATTTTTTCTGAAAGTACTTTCATCCATGTTTTACCTGTAAACCATTCTGGATTGACTTCCCTCTTGTCGGTTGAACCCTTTATGTTTGATTTATTCATTATAATTTTTACAAAATAACCTCTTTTTCTTTGTTTGGAATTTTTTCTATTTCTATTTTTTGTGTTGATATTCTAAAAATCAGAATTGGTTTAATACGACTACTTGTATATTTTGTATAGTTTTGAAAAAGAATCGTGATAAGAAAACAGTAGTTTTAAGAAAAAAAATTGATGAAACTGAAGTTTTAAAAATCCTTGACGATAAAAAAACTTCTTTGTTTAAATCTCTATTTTCACGCCCAAAAAAAAGTGACATTCACATTCATTCTGTGAAATTATCCTATGAATGTATTTTAATGATATCTGGTAAATATGTGGCTAATTATTTTAGAAAAGCAACTCACTCTATTTCTGTTGACTCTAATGTATCTGCAGTAGTTTTAGGTGATGATATTTTTTCAGTACGTACTAAATCTAATTTTAAAAAAGCAATTGTAGGAAAACGTGGTAAGAATAAGGTTGATTTAAAATTAGAAGAACATGTTTTTGTTGAAAATGAGGATGAATTAACATTTGATCATCATGGCAAGGAGATTAAATTTCCTTTTAAATTAAATTCTAAAACAACTGAAAATTATCCTAATCGAATATTGGAAAAGAACTTATCCAATGTAAAAAACTCTGAACTCACACATGATGATGCGATCAAAAAATTACAATCTTTTTTAAAAAAACCTTTGGAATCTGAGGTAAGACAACTTGAAGAAGAATTTGTATTACGTGAAATTAGTGAGGTATATGTCCCAATCTATGAATCAAGACTGATTGGACCCAAAAAGAAAATCGCTATTATTAGAATAGATGCAGTGCGTAACAAAATTCTATAGTTTTACTAACGCTCTAAATTTATCATTATTGTGTAATACTGTAAAAATTGGTTCTTCTTTCGCCCATTTACGAATTATTTTTGGGTTTCTTGAAATTGCTTGCTTTAGTAAATCTAATGCTTCTGGATAATTTTTTAATCCAGCTTTACTTCTAGATTTTGCATAAATTACATTTACATTATCTTTGTATTTTTTTAGAATTTCATCAAATACATCTAGTGCCTTTTCATGTTTTCCTAATTCTGCTAATTGTACTCCTTTTTGAAAAAATGCATCTTGATTATTTGGATATTTTTTACAAACATTTTGAAAACAATTGAGTGCTTCTTCATGTCTTTTCATTTTTCCTAAAACAATTCCTCTGTAGACCATTGCATTTGGTTTTCTTGAATCCACTGAAATTGCTTTTTCCAATACTGTTAGTGCTAATTCATGTTCTTGAAGTTTATCTAATAACACTCCTTTGTTGAAATATGATGCTGCATATTTTGGATCCGCTACAATTGCTTCATCATAACATTCAGAGGCTGCTTGAATATTTCCATTTTCTGCCATTGCAATACCTTTATTGTTTAGTGCTTGTGCGTCATTTGGATTAATCTCTAATAATTTATCAAAACAAGTAATTGCATCACTATATTTTCTCATTTGGTTTAATGCTAATCCTTTGTTAAATAATGCAGATGCATCAGTTACATCTTGTTTTAGAATTTTATTAAATAATGAAACTGCTGCTTTTGGTTGATTTCTTTCCATCATGGACATTGCATTATGTCTGATATCTTCTGGATTTTCTTTTGATCCAAATAATCCCATATTCTACTGAAAAAACTATTGCTAATGAAAGTTTATCTTAATTCAGTGATTTGAATTTTTTAATTGCCTCTTTTGCCATATCTTCTTGCTCTTTTGCAGTCGTCTCTGTTGGATCATCTGTTGCATAGGCTTCTTTTTCCTCTTTTTTCTTTTCCATATGTTTTCTAAATTGTTATTTTATAAAAATTTGAATATTTTTTTAAGATACCCTTAATTTGATTTATTTATTATCTCTATCATTGTCTAAATTTAAACTCAATTTTTTTGCTGATAAAGTGTTTGTACATCATTGGCCTAAAAATTCTCCACCTTGGCCTGATTCTTTTCAAGAAAAATTAGATGTTTCATTAAATAAAAATTCTGCTCAAAAAAAAATTATTGTAAATTCTAATTCGATAAATATCGAAAATTTTGAATTTACCTGTTTAAAAAAAATTGGAATTTCTGTACCTTTTTTTAAAAAAGAATGTAGACTGATTTTTGAAGCACAATTTGAGAAATCTTTTACACATGTTCATATTACAATTAAATCTAATAATTTTATAGAACTTTTTAATGAATTAATTTCTTGGAAAAAGAAATTTTCTGAATGATTTAGTATTTTAGAAATTTTTTGAAGCTTGAATCATCTTTTTAATGTCTTCTTTAGAATGACTAATTGATATTGCTCCTAATTTACCTGGTAAGAAAAATATACCATCTTGAGAAATCATCTTAAAATGATATTTTTCTAACATTTTTGAATCACATTTTGCAACATCTGTTGAATTTGTTATTTCTGTAATGCCATTTTTAATAAAATGCGTCATAAATAAAGAGCCTTTACCTGTAACTACTACTTTTCCATCAAACACTTTTTCTAATTCTTTTCTAGCATAATCTCCTAATGAATTAATTTTTTGATATGTTGATTTTTTTGTTTTTAAATAATTTAGAGTTGCATATCCTGAAGTCATTGATATTGGATTAGCTGAAAATGTGCCTCCTCCAATGTATGAACGTTCAGATTTTTTCTTACCTGTTGTATCTGCATATTCCATAATTTCTTTTTTACCGCACAATATTCCTATTGCCATTCCTCCTCCAGCTATTTTTCCTAAGGTTACAATATCTGGGTCTAATTTCATTGTTGGATACAAACAACCATATCTAAATCTAAAACCTGTAACAATTTCATCTAAAATAAATAATGATTTATTTCTATGAACAAATTCTTGTATTCCTTTTAGATAATCTTTTGTTGCAGGTATGCATCCACCTCCACCTAACACTGGTTCGATGATAACTCCTGCCAGATTTTTTGAATATTTTTTTAATATTTTTAATGAATTCTCTAAATCATTATATGGAATTGAAACAATTTTTTCATCATTAACTACTCCACTACTTTCTGATTCTTTAAATGGCCAGTTAACACTTTTTAGTAAATCAGATGTATATCCATGCCACCCTCCATCTATCTTTGCAATAATTTTTTTACCTGTAACTGAACGTGCTAATCTAACTGCATACATTGTGGCTTCAGTACCCGATGTTACATATCTAATTTTTTCTGCAACTGGTACTGCTTTTGAAATTAATTCTGATAATTTTATTGTCTGTTCATTTACTGTACCATACATCCAACTTTTTTCAATTTGTTTTTTAATTGATTCTTTAACATTTTTTTGACCATGTCCTAATATCAATGACCAATGACCCATCCAATAATCGGTATACTTGTTATTGTCAACATCACTCAAATTTTTTCCTACAGATGATTTTACTACAAATGGATATGGATTGAAATATCGTATGTTGTGTGAAACTCCATTGATATGAAGTTTTAATGACTTTGAAAATATTTTTGCAGATGTTGGTGTTTTTTGTCTATATTTTTTTATGTAGTCCAAAACTAAATTATCAAAAATTTACTATCATTTTAATCAACATTTGGACTATTATTGGTGGTATTTTTAGATCTATTTTATTTGAGCCCATTTTTGGTAAAAATTCCTTGTAATTTTTACAATTTTTGAAGCGATCTCTTGTAATTTCACGCATGGTTTATATGGATTCTGCCATCTTCGACTTCTGCATACGTAAAGCAATAGGCGGCGCTCGTGATGAAGTATGGCAATATGCCACTTTGTGATTCATGGGCCTCCATTTACGCATACAAAAATGAGGATTTGATTGAAAGATCATTTCTGAGATGTGAACATTATGTGCATCCGTCAATTCCAATTTACAAGTACAAATGTACTTCAATAATCAAGACCAAAAGAAAAATTCAGAATCCGGTTGATCCTGCCGGACCTGACTGCTATCGGATTGATACTAAGCCATGCGAGTCATTGTAGCAATACAAGGCATACGGCTCAGTAACGCGTAGTCAACCTAACCTATGGACGGGAATAACCTCGGGAAACTGAGAATAATGCCCGATAGAACATTATACCTGGAATGGTTTATGTTCCAAATGATTTATCGCCATAGGATGGGACTGCGGCCTATCAGTTTGTTGGTGAGGTAATGGCCCACCAAGACTATTACAGGTACGGGCTCTGAGAGGAGTAGCCCGGAGATGGGTACTGAGACACGGACCCAGGCCCTATGGGGCGCAGCAGGCGAGAAAACTTTGCAATGTGCGAAAGCACGACAAGGTTAATCCGAGTGATTTCTGCTAAAGAGATCTTTTGTTAGTCCTAGAAACACTAACGAATAAGGGGTGGGCAAGTTCTGGTGTCAGCCGCCGCGGTAAAACCAGCACCTCAAGTGGTCAGGATGATTATTGGGCCTAAAGCATCCGTAGCCGGCTCTGTAAGTTTTCGGTTAAATCTGTACGCTCAACGTACAGGCTGCCGGGAATACTGCAGAACTAGGGAGTGGGAGAGGTAGACGGTACTCGGTAGGAAGTGGTAAAATGCTTTGATCTATCGATGACCACCTGTGGCGAAGGCGGTCTACCAGAACACGTCCGACGGTGAGGGATGAAAGCTGGGGGAGCAAACCGGATTAGATACCCGGGTAGTCCCAGCTGTAAACTATGCAAACTCAGTGATGCATTGGCTTGTGGCCAATGCAGTGCTGCAGGGAAGCCGTTAAGTTTGCCGCCTGGGAAGTACGTACGCAAGTATGAAACTTAAAGGAATTGGCGGGGGAGCACCACAAGGGGTGAAGCCTGCGGTTCAATTGGAGTCAACGCCAGAAATCTTACCCGGAGAGACAGCAGAATGAAGGTCAAGCTGAAGACTTTACCAGACAAGCTGAGAGGTGGTGCATGGCCGTCGCCAGCTCGTGCCGTGAGATGTCCTGTTAAGTCAGGTAACGAGCGAGATCCCTGCCTCTAGTTGCCACCATTACTCTCAGGAGTAGTGGGGCGAATTAGCGGGACCGCCGCAGTTAATGCGGAGGAAGGAAGGGGCCACGGCAGGTCAGTATGCCCCGAAACTCTGGGGCCACACGCGGGCTGCAATGGTAACGACAATTGGTTTCGAATCCGAAAGGATGAGGTAATCCTCAAACGTTACCACAGTTATGACTGAGGGCTGCAACTCGCCCTCACGAATATGGAATCCCTAGTAACTGCGTGTCATTATCGCGCGGTGAATACGTCCCTGCTCCTTGCACACACCGCCCGTCGTTTCATTGAAGTGAGCTTTTAGCGAGGTGACGTCTAATTGGCGTTATCGAACTTGAGGTTCGTGACAAGGGAAAAGTCGTAACAAGGTGACCGTAGGGGAACCTGCGGTCGGATCACCTCCTTAGACATGGAAAGTGTACGGATGTACATAATGTTCACATTGAATCATCGATGCAATGCATCACGAAAGTGATGTATGAAGGATGTAGTGGGTCGTTTACCGGCGACTTGCAATGATCGTCGTGCATAGTCGTGTAATATGTGGCTGAATACACCGTTATAAAGACGGTAATAGGTGGATTGCTAGGCTTGAGAAGAGATGAAGGACGTGGCAAGCTGCGATAAGCTCGGGGTAGGCGCACGCATCCTATGATCCCGAGATGTCCGAATGAGAATCTTACACATTTGTGTATTCCAGTACACTGGTATTGGAAGTCGAACCGTGGGAATTGAAGCATCTTAGTACCACGAGGAAAAGAAATCAATAGA
>CABXPS010000011.1 GCA_902514095.1 uncultured marine group I thaumarchaeote
ACCAAAACCCCAAGAAGCTCCAAAACCAGCTGAAACAAAATCAACAGCTCCGACAACTATGCAAGATGCATTAGAAAATGCATACATGAATGCAGCAATGACTGATTTCCATCAGTACAGAGCAAAAGTTACCGGATATTCACCAGCACCTAACAGATACTTTGTTAGAGGCACAGCACCTGTAGGTAAAATTCCAACCAAAAACTGGAATGATCAAAAAGCAACAGTTACTGGTTATACACAACCATCAGACCAATACTTTGCAACAAGACCTAGACTTGCATATCATCCAGCAGAGAAACGATTTGGAAGTTTCAGTGGTGTAGCTATGACTGTTGATGGACTTACTGTACAAACAAAACCAAAAGAAGTTCCTAAATTAACTCCACAGGAAACAGAAAAATTGGCAAAAGAATCCTATGCTTCAGAAATGAAAGCTAAAGGAAAAGGTTCGTTACCAAAAGGCTTCTAATTAATAATACCTATTATTTTCTATTTTTATTCTTCTTTAACTTTAGTTTTCTATTTTTATTTTCTTAACTTTATTATGTAATTTGAATCTCTGATTATTATGGAACAAAATGATATTGATGAAATTCTTGATTACATTAATGAAAAATTTGATGCAAATATTCCAAGGTTTGTTAAAATGTTGATTGGGAAAAAAATCCACAAATTACAATCATTTGATCCTAGTTCTTTACCTGATTCTTTAAAAAATTGTACTGTTGAAGAATTAATTATTATTTTTAAAAATGAATTAGATTCTAAACGATTAAAATTATAATTTATTTCTCTATTGAAATTATTTATTTTATTGATGTTTGTTTTTACATGTTTTTTAAAAAAGTAATATGCTTCTTTTATCTTAACTATACTGTATATGGGTCCAAAAATTCATTGTCCTAATTGCCAAGAAAATGAATGGCTTGAAAATAATGAATTAAGCTATCTTCCACATGTGATCAAATTAGAAGACGGGAAATATGTTGCAGATGTTAAAAATGGAATTCATGTGAGACTGTGGAGATGTAACAATTGTATGTTTGTGATGCAATTTTGGGAGCCTGATTAAGCCACTATGACAATAAATTCATAAAATTTTTATAAATTTAATAAAAAAAATATGTTTTTTTCAATTTAATTTTATTATTTGTTAGGAATAAACAAAATGTAAATAAACAATGAAATTATTAGTTATTTGAATGGCAGCAAAGAAAAAAACTGACACAAAAAAAGATCTTGAAAAGAAGATTGCAGCATTAGAGGTAAAATTATCAAAATTATCTGAAAAATTAGATCCTCCTGCTGCTACACCAAAACCCAAAAAGGCTCCAAAACCAGCAGAAACTAAACCTGCAGAGGTAAAACCCGCTGAGACAGCAAAACCAAAACCTACACTTCCAAAAGGTTCTACACCAAAACCCCAAGAAGCTCCAAAACCAGCTGAAACAAAATCAACAGCTCCGACAACTATGCAAGATGCATTAGAAAATGCATACATGAATGCAGCAATGACTGATTTCCATCAGTACAGAGCAAAAGTTACCGGATATTCACCAGCACCTAACAGATACTTTGTTAGAGGCACAGCACCTGTAGGTAAAATTCCAACCAAAAACTGGAATGATCAAAAAGCAACAGTTACTGGTTATACACAACCATCAGACCAATACTTTGCAACAAGACCTAGACTTGCATATCATCCACCTCAAAAACGATTTGGAAGTTTCAGTGGTGTAGCTATGACTGTAGAAGGTGTTGCACTAAAAACAACTGCTCAAGAAGCTCCAAAACCACAAGTTTCTGAACAAACACCTCCACCACAAACTGCTCCAAGTGATGATGGTAAATCCAAACAAGACAAATTGTCTGATTATGAATCTGATTATTTGAAAAGATTGGAACAGCAAAAAATTGATGATGCAAAAGCAGCCGCAGAAGCAGCAGCCGCAGAAGCAGCAGCAAAAGTATCTGCTAACACGAAAGGTGGTGCATTACCAAAAGGATTTGAGGCAAAAGCAGAACCAGAGCCAGCTAAATCTTCTAGAGGCACATTACCAAAAGGTTTCTAACCTTTTCTTTTATTTTTATTTTGTAAAATCTTCTAGTACTTGTTTTGCATGTCCTGCAGGTTTTACCTTGGAATAAATTTTAAAAATTTTACTTTTCTCATTTACTAAAAATGAACTTCTAGTTACTCCCATGTATTCTCTTCCCATGAATTTTTTCATACCCCAAACACCAAATGCATTTGACACTTCTTTTTCTGTATCTGATAATAGGACATATTTGATTCCCATTTTAGTGCAGAATTTTTTATGTGAATTTGTATCATCTGGACTAATGCCAATAATTTCAATATCTTCTTTTTGAAATTTTTTGTATTCTGTTGAAAATTCATCTGCTTGTGTTGAACATCCTGGTGTGAAATCTTTTGGATAAAAGTAAATCACATGCTTCTTTCCTTTGAAATCTGTTGATTTTACTTTATTTCCATCTGCATCATTAATTTCAAATTTTGGAACTGAACTACCTTCTTCAATCATATTATGCCCTGTTTTTTTTGCACCTTTAAATTCGATCCCCCATTTCACCAGTGTACCAGTGTTTTTGTATGATTCAATCCTAATACCATGTTTTATATTGAAATATTTGGGGGAATTGCTTGATGGTTAATACTCGAGCATGGTTTGCTGAAGCAATTGCAACATTTGGATTAGTGTTCTTTGGTCCTTTATCTGTAATTCTAGCAGTTGTTGTTTTCGGTGATGGATCATTATCTACAGATGCAATTATTATGATATCTTTGGGTCACGGTGGTGCAATTGCATTAATGGTATATGCATTTGGTCACGTTTCAGGGGCTCACATTAATCCTGCAGTAACAATTCCTATGATGATTACCAAAAAAATTGGAGTCAAAGATGGAGTTGGATATATTCTATTTCAAATAATTGGCGCAGTTATTGCAACTGCAACATTAGCTGTCATATTTCCAGAAATTGGAAAACAAGTTCTCTGGGGTGCTCATGGTGGACCCAGTGATATAATCAATGGTAGTGTGATATCTGCTGTAGTTTTAGAAATAATTTTCACGTTCTTCTTAGTAGTTGTAATCTTTATGACTGCCGTTCATAAAAAAGCACCAAAGAGTGTTTATGGTGCAGCAATCGGTGGTATGGTTTTCTTGTTACACTTAGTAGGTGTACCGTTAACTGGTGCATCAATGAATCCTGCAAGATCATTTTCTCCTGCATTAATTTCAGGTGATGCTGGTTTATGGGAAGTTCAATGGATATATTGGATTGGTCCAATTATTGGTGGTATTATTGCAGGTGCTCTAATGACTTACATCTATACCAACAAAGCAGAAAAAGAAGAATAATTTTTCAAATACCAACATTTTTAAAAATTTAAGATACTTTTTTTCATTATGTCTTTGCCAAATGATTTACTTGAATTATTTACTTCAGAATATGATAAATTAGAAAATCTTGTTAATGCCATGAATTTTAATGATGAATTACATGTAAATCAAATTGTTGAAGTTTATTATCAAATCACAAATGTCTCTTCAATGATTACTGTTGTGAAGCCACAACTTGCTCAAAATAACGAAAAAATTCTATATGCTGAAAAATTTATCTCTGAAAAATTTAATTCCATTATTCATCCAAAAATAATAAAACATATTACAAATTCAATATCTGACATTACTAGTAATTTACAATCCATTAATTCTGAGCACAAATCTAAAGAAACTATTGAAAATGAGGCTAAATTATACGAGAAATTACGTGAAATAATGAGTACTAAAGAATTTGTAAAACAATATGATGCTGGTATATCTCATGATTGAAAAACTTGCTGAAAATCTAGTAAATCTAAAAAAAGAATTTGTATCTAATTATGATGGAACCAGTCAGATTCAAGAATTAATTCCTACTTCTAACTCTGAATTGTTTCCAATTGATCAATCTGAATTAAATTTACTTCATGAATATGCAACTAAAAATCCAATTTATTATAATTCCTTTGAAAAAATTATTGGAGATGTTTCTTGCATGGTATATGAAGGTGACATTAACAAATATTGGTTAAACAGTATTCAACATGATTCAAGTCATGCTCCTTTTTCCCCAACATGGATTATGTCTGGATATATTATGTCATTATTTGCAAAAAAAAATGGTTATTCTGAAATAATTGATATTGGTTCTGGCGATGGACGTATTGCATATTGTTCTAAGATAATTGGTATGGAATCGTATAGTATTGAACTTGATAGTATGTTAATTGATCTTCAAAAATCATTAACAACTAATATTAATTTTAATCCAAATTGTTTTGATGCAGTACAATTTGATTATTCTTCATTGAATCTGTCTAGACCATTATTTTTCATAGGTGGTCTTGCTCAAATGGGTGGATTAGAATTAGCAACAGGTGTATTGAACAAAATTAAATCTAATTCTAATTTGTGGAATAATACTGGTTGGGCTTTTGCTGGAACTTTATCAAAAAAATATCCTGTAGATCCAAAAAATAATGCTGGATGGGGTAGTTTTATTGAAAATAATACTCTTCAATTAATTCAAAATATTTCTTTACCTACTGCTTGGTCATTTCATGAATCTGATGAAACACAATATGTTTTTGCAAAATCTCTCTAAGTAATAGCAATCCAAATTAAGTGTAAATTTCAAAATATTCTTGGACACGTGGCTCAGCTTGGATAGAGCAAGCGCTTGCGGAGTGCTAGGTCGTCGGTTCAAATCCGACCGTGCCCGTTTATTCTCTTATTTTAGCAATTTAATGAAATTTCATTCATTCTTAAATAATATCTTCTTTCAATATAGTGATGAGTCGTCAGGATTTTGATTCTAATTTAATTTTAGTCGGAGATGTTATGACTAAAGCAATTATTTCTGTAACTACTGAAACTACTGTATTTCAAGTAGCCAAAATGATGGAGCAAGGTGGAATTGGCGCTGTTCTTGTAAAGAAAAATGATCATCTTAGTGGTATTATTACTGATAGAGATTATGCAACAAAAATTGTAGCTCATAATCTTTCTTCTGATGCCCCAGTGGAACAAATAATGTCATCGCCGCTAATTACAATTAATTTTGATGAATCAATTTCTGCTGCAGCAGAAAGAATGACTAGTAAAAAAATTAGAAAACTTGCAGTAACTGATAATGGAAAAATAATTGGGCTAATTACTTCAACTGATTTAGTTACTCAGCTTAGTAAATAATTAGAATGTTTTTGTTTTTCTGAGAAATACTGTTACTGATATCATGTAACATGTTGTTGCAATAATTTCTGAAATTATTGATGCTAAATATGGTTCAATACCTATTTCTAATAAATAATACAAACTTGGCCATCTTATTCCTAGATATATTATCTCCCCAATCCCAAATGATGATATTAATTTTAGTAATTCTTTTTTAATTAACCCTGATTCCATAGTTTTGTACCTTTTTCTATTGTCTATGTAAAACAAACTTGAAAATAATCCAAAATAAATTATATATCCAATAATGATTGTTATGGTTGTAGTTTGGTAATTTTCATAATCTGCTAATAGTTGAGCTGCTACTGCAGATAATGACGCTGATGCAATAAAACAAATTATAAAATTTCTATTAATTTGTAATAACTGCTTATTTAATTTCATAATTTATCTAATATTTTGTAATTGATCTTCTGTCTTAATTACTACTCGAAAGTTGTGAAAAATCATTATATTGGAAAAATAATTTGTTATTTTAACCTGCTTTTTGTTATATATTCACGCCTATTTGATATGAATTGATTTTTTTACAGAAAACTTATTGCTGTCTTCTACAATCTAGATCAACTTGGATTGTTTACAATGTGATGGAAAAGGAAAATTCATGAATGAATTTGGTCTGATGGAAAAATGTACTTTCTGTAAAAACCCTGATTTAACTTTTGGATAGATATTTTTATCTAAATGATAGTTAGGAAGGAAATTGATAAATTGATTTCAATTAATCCAGTGTCTAATCATGAAAAAACGATGTGAGTGGGCAAAAATTGAACCTAATACTACTTATCATGATAAAGAATGGGGAATACCGCAACATAGTGATAAAAAATTATTTGAATTTTTAATTTTAGAAGGTGCCCAAGCTGGTTTATCTTGGAGTACAATTCTTAATCGCCGAGATGGATATCGGCTTGCATTTTCTAATTTTGATGCAATTAAAGTTTCCAAATATACTCAAAATCATGTTCAAAAATTAATTCAAAATAAAGCCATTATTCGAAATAAACTTAAAATTAATTCTGCAATTAATAATGCAAGGCAGTTTATTAAAATTCAAAAAGAATTTGGATCTTTTGATGAATATTTGTGGGAATTTGTGAATCACAAACCCATTAAAAATAAATTCAAAAAATATTCTGATTTACCTTCATACACTATAATTTCAAAAAAACTAAGTCAGGATCTTAAAAAACGTGGGTTTAATTTTGTTGGACCTACAATTTGTTATGCCCTAATGCAAGCAGTGGGTATGGTAAATGATCATACCATTGATTGTTTTAGATATTCAGAATTATGATTATTAATATGGATCAAAAATCAACTACATCTTCAAAGATCATAGATAAATTTGAGAGAGTAATTAGAAATTAGTGACAAAATTAGACTCATCTGCTGAGAAATTGATTTCAGAATCTAAAAGTAGATTGGAAAAAAGAAATACCTGGCTTGAACATTCAATTGACGATTTTAAAAAAGAACTTCCAAAACATGAATCTTTTCCCACCTCCAAAGATATGCTTACTTCCTATATTGGAATATATCAAAATGAAATTAATTTCAATAGGGGAATTTTAGAATTGTTAAGTAATGCTAATGAGATTCTTCTTCAACCTGATCTAGATAATTAATTTGCCTTTTTTTTAACTTGAATTTTTTTTGTAATATCGTCATATCGATTTAAGGGAACTATTTTGACTATACTTGTTGATGCTATTCCTGTATCTATACAGAGTTTTTCTATGTCATGTGCATGTATTGCATCAATAATGATAATCCATTGATGTTCTAAAACTGACATGTAAAATTCAACAATTTTGTTTATGTTGTATTTTTTCATCTCTACATTCAATCGGTCTTTAAGTTTTAGAAATGTCTCTTTACTTGTTTCATTATTCATTGGACATGATTCTGGACTATGTGTTGCAAATACTCCAAATAGCATAATTGACTCATTTTTTACTCCTATTTAATGCATTTTCGTATTTTATCTTTTAAATCACTTCGTTGAATCTCTTTCTAAAATTTAATATTTCCAGTTATTGTAGTAAAAATTGAATTTATTATGAATGAAAAATCCTTTGCAACTTCTTTATCTTGTATAGATGGTAGAGTTCAACTTCCTATGATTAATTGGATTAAAGAAAAATACTCTGTAGATTTTGTTGACACTATTACTGCACCTGGTATTGATAAAGTAATTTTTGATGGTGATGTTGAATCTATTAGAAAAAGTGTGATCATTTCTATTTCTAATCATAAATCATCTCATATTGTTATTTCTGGACACTTTGGTTGTGCTGGAAATCCTGTTTCTGAGGATGAGCATTTTATTCATATCAAAAAAAGTGTAGACCTTGTAAATTCTTGGAATTTGGATGCTGATGTAATTGGTGTTTGGATTGATGAGAACTTTGTTCCTCATTTACTATAATTTTTTTCTATCTCTAACCATAAATCATACAATGTTCGCATTCACATACTTCTTGCTCTTTTGATTTTTTTAGACATTTTTTATGTTGACCTGCTTGACATTGAACGCATACTTCTTCAATATTTTCTACTTCGGTGTATTTTTTAGATTGATCAAATCCAAAACCTCCATCTTGTGGTCCCACCATAAATTTCCTTTAATTTATCTAGTATTTCTAGTTCACTAATTTAGTACACTTTTGATTGTGTCCTGTAATTCTATTTTGTTTTCTTCAATAATACCTCTAATTTCAAAAGTATCTGCATATCCTCCTGCTGATGCACGTGTTGCTTTGAGTAGATAGTGTAATGATCCTTCTTCAATTTTTCCAACATAGTATCCATAAAGAAAATCTAATTCATCACTGCACTTCCAAATTTTTTTGATGTTTGGAAAAGTTTGTTCAATTTCTGTAGGTATTTCTTTAATTCTTCTTTTGATGTAATTATCTAATGATTTTCTAATTGTAGAGTCTTGAAGCAATTCTATTTTTATTTGATAATTGTTGTTTTTTAATCCTTATTTCCTATATCTTTTTTTTTCATCATCTTTATTGTCCCACATATGCATGGTTCCTCTAATCATAAATGAGCCTACTATTATGGCCACTAATCCTCCTATCACAAAGACAAATAATTTTCCAATATCTTTGATACTTGCCAACGTTATTACTTCACTGTCATTCTAATTATAACTGTCTGAAATCATCAATTAGATTCAATAGTGAGTTTAATATTTTTTGAATATGACTAAAAAGCAGCAAGTTGTTGCATGGATTGCAATGATTGGAGGGGGTATTGGTTTTTTCTTTTTCTCCATTGAAATGGCTGAATTCATGCGTTAGTTCACTCGAAATACGATAAATTAAACCAGTTCAAAAAATCCTTAGTCTTAATAGAAATCTAAAATCTACCTTGCATTTTCATCTGTAATATTGTAACTAGGCCAATTATTATCAAGATACTGCCAATAGGTAGAAGATAATCAAACGATGGGTATGCGAAATAAACAATCAATACAGCAATGCCTAATAGAAGAAAACCTACTATTCCGTTTACAGCTAAATTATTCATACAACTAAATCAAAATACTCTCTAATATTTTGTAAATCTCTTTATGCTTGTTTACACTTGTGTAATGCAATGGTTCTGGTACTAATTGGGATTGCAATAGGTATTCTAATAGTGGCAATTTTGATAATAAAGGCAACTAAAACACCATCTCGTGATATAGTGGGAATGGATATAACTTGCAAAAAATGTGGAACTAGAACAAATGGATTAACATGTCTCAAATGTAAAAATAAATTTCAATCATTTGGAGTTTGAAAAATTATGAATAAATTAATTGAAAAACAAAGAATTACTGAGGAAGAATATTGATTAATAAAATAGATGAGAATAAAAAATGAATTGTAAATAATGTTGTCTGTTATTACTTCTGAAATTAAGATCTTTTTGAATTCCCAAAAACTAGGATTTGTTGCTACAGTTTCTTCAGATGGGAAACCAAACATATCTCCAAAAGGAACTATAATTCCATGGTCTGATGACCTTCTTGCATTTGCAGATATTCGTTCTCCTGACACCATGATGAATTTACAAAATAACCCTTTTGTAGAAATTAATGTAATTGATCCTTTATCTCGTAAAGGATATTTGTTTACAGGAACTGCTAAAATAATTAAAGATACTCCTTTGTATATTGAAATCCTTAATCATTATCGAACTAATGGAATTCAAAGTCCAATTAATTCCATTGTACTGGTATCTATTTTATCTATTTCTGAAGTTACTTCTCCACTTTATGATTTGGGTAAAACTGAAGAAGAAATAAAATTAAAATGGAAAAAATATTTTAATGATTTTTAATTTGTTGATTTAATTTTCATTAATTCTTCTCGTGTTTTTTTATGTGCTTCTTTTTCTTCTTCTAAAAGTACTTGTATTTCCTCTAATTCTTTTTGTGTTGTAGTTAATTTTGATTTTAATGATCCTACAACTATACTTGCAGCCTCAATTACACCTGCATTAGTTTTTTTACTAGAATTTTCTTCTTTGGTATCTTTTTTTTCTTTTGGAGTTAAGACTCTTGTATCTTGTAATTGATCTTTTTTATTTAATTTTTCTTTTGCGTTGTTTAATCTAGAATTTGTTTCATCTAATTCTTTTCCTACTTCTACTTGTTGTTTTCTTATTCTCTGTAATGATGATTGTCCTTTTACAATTTGTTCTTTAATTTCACCATGTTCTTTTGTCATTTTATTCAATTCTTCTTTTATTTTTTTGAATTCTTTTTCAGTTTTATTGAATTCATTAATTGATTTTGTATCTTTAAATTGTTGAGAATTTTTAATTTTCTCTCTTATCTCTCTATATTCTCTTTGTACTACATCTAATTCCATCTTTTTTTGGTTAAACTCTTTTTTTATTAACATTAAATTACTAACTGTTGTATCGTATTCTTCTTTGACTGTTTTAATTTTCTCTGTAATATTTGTAATCTCGTCTTGTTTTGTTCTAAATTCATTTTGGTGTCTCTCTACTTTTTCTACTTCTTTTTCTACTTCTTTTTCTACTTCTTTTAGTATAGACTCATTATTTTCTTCTACTTCTGCTTTCTTTCTACTAAAAAATCCCATGGTCTTATCTCTTCTTTTCCAAAAGATGAACCTTTCTTTATTGACGTTTTACCCTGTTTTTGATAAATTTTAGATAAAATCCAATTCCTCCAATAGATATACCTCCAATCCATACTATGACGCTCAAACTTTTTGGAACAATCGCTTCTTGTGGTCCTATTATTAGCATTAATGCACCTAAAATTATTAATGCAAATCCTCCACTGTTTCTACTTTTGTTATGTTCTCCGTGAACCATGATTAAAGATACTCTGATAGTGTTTTAGCAACTTGCTTTCTACCAATATCTGTAATGAATGGTCCTATTTTGGGCCCTCTGGAAGTTCCTAGAATTATTTGATATAATATTTTAAAGAAATCTTTGGGTTGTACTTCGTTTGCTTTTGCAATCTGATATATTGTATTTTGAATATCTTCTGGTTCTTCTTCTTCTTGTAATGCTGTGACAAGAACTGATAATGCTTTTTTAGATATGTCGTTTAATTCTACTTCTATTTTTTCTTGTTCATCAAATTCATCTGAATAATTTCCTGCAATCTCAATTAATTTCTCAATTTCTCTATTCCTCTCTTCTTTTATTACTCCATAATCTACTAATTTTTTCATCACTCTTTCATTTCTATTTTCTTTGAAAATTTTTGTTAATTCTATTAATAGTCTATAATTCACATGGACACTTGATTGCTTTGGAGGGTTAAGTAAATTCACATATTCGTATAGTCCTTTTAGTTTTGTCAGTTTTGCTTGATTATCTACTTTTATTCTTCCAAAGTAAGTATCTTCAAGTTCATTATACTCGTTCATTAATCCTGGAATGTCATCAAATCCTAATTCTCTAGCTCCTGTAATTCTTTTGTATAGTAATAATAGAATTGATTTTGAATTTCCAAATTCTAACCATTTTTGTGCTGTAATTACATTTCCTAGCGATTTTGAAATTTTCTTTCCTCCTTTATCTAAAAACATTTCATATTTTACATGATGAGGATGTGGTACTTCTAAAATTTCATCTGCTACCCAGTCATTGACTTTTACTGAATCCATGATGTCCTTTCCATATGCTTCAAATCTGATATCAAAAGCTGACCAGCGTGCTGCAAATTCCACTTTCCAGGCTAACTTTCCTAAATCTTTTGTGATGTCTGCTTCTCCTTCGTGACCACAACCTTTGATCATCTTAGATCCAATTTCTGTATCATGACAATTGTATTTTACTTTCTTTTCATCAATTATGTATTCTGTAGCTTCTGCAGTATAGAGTCGATTACATTCTGCACAAACTGGAAAATATGGCAAGTATTTTTGATATTTTTCTTGTCCTACTAATTCTGAAATAGCATCTCCAATTTTTGTACTGTTTTGTAATATTGTATGAATGTGATCTTTTAGTAATCCTTGTTTGTATGTGTCTATAGCTCTTCTGAATTCATATTTTATTCCAACTTTATCTAATCCGTCTAAAAGAATACTGCTCATATGCATGCCGTATGAATCGTGACAACCATATGGATCGGGGATCAGTGATACTGGTTTACCAATATGTTCTTCTAAACCAAATTCTTTCATTCCTTCTGGAATTTTTCTTAATCCGTCTAAATCATCTGAGTATGCAATTAATTCTGATTTGTACCCTTGATTTTCTAATGCTAATTTTACTCCGTATGCTCTAACTGCATCTCCTAAACTTCCAATGTGCGGAATTCCTGAAGCTCCTAAACCGCTCTCTACTCTTATCAGATCTAAATTTCTTCCAAGTTTTTTTTCACGTTCAATTAATTCTGCAGCTAATTTATCTATCCATGTTCCTTTACCAATTATTTTTTCTTCTGACATTTCTTTTCACTAATTCAATATTTTTGACATGTATGGCCCATATAACGAATACCCTAATTTTTGATAATATTCTCTTGTTCCAACTGCACTAATTACTAGTATTTTTTTTGCATCAAATTCCTCTTTAGATATTTCTTCAGCTTCTTTCATCAAATTTTTTCCTAGCCCTGAATGTTGAATTTCATCTGTTTCCTTCTCTCCTAATTTTAACGATTTTCCATATACGTGAATTTCTCTAACTATGCATGTGTCATCATCAATTTCATCTCTATGTGCTTCAGTACTTGGTTTTCTTAATCTCAAAAATCCGTAAATTGATTCATTTTTGTCTTCATATGATAAGAAAACCTCTTTTCCTCCTGAGGAGTCATAATCTATTCTGTTTAATTTTATGTCTACATTGTCTGTTTTTCTATTTGTTAATCCTGCTTCTCTACATCTAATACATTTACATGATAATCCTTGTTTTGCAAGATTTTGATGTACAATTTGTCTCAAGTTTCCTGATTTTGGTCCTGCTATGATTTCTTTTGGTGAAATTTCCCTTTGCACTCTCATGATTCTAACCCATTTTGGAACTTTCTTTTTTGCTTCTGTTAAAACTTTGATCATATCATCATCTGAATATGGTGTGTATTTCCCTTGCTTGTATTCTTCATACAATGGTGTGTTTTCAATTACTAATGAGGGATAAATTTTTAACATATCTGGGCGTAATTGTGAATCTGAAAATAATTTCTTAAAATCTGCAATATCCCCCTCTGGTGTCATTGTAGGTAACCCTGGCATCATATGTGCAACAATTTTGTATCCTGCATCTTTTGAAATTTGAAATGATTCTATTACATCATTATAATCATGTCCTCTATTGATAATTTTGTAAACTTTTTCTTGTAATGATTGAACTCCTATTTCGACTCTCGTAATTCCGTAACTCAACATTAAATCTACATGTTCTTTTTTACAATAATCTGGCTTTGTTTCAATTGTAAATCCTACATTTCTTATTTCCGCATGTTCATTATTTGATTTAGCTTCCTCTAAATTTTCTGAATCTATTCCATTTTGTGCATCATAACATGATTTAATGAAATCTTTTTGATATTCTTTTGGCATAAATAGAAAAGTTCCACCTACAATTACAATTTCCATTTTTGATGGATCATGTCCAAATGCAATTAATTTTTCTATCTTTGATGTAATCTGTAATTTTGGATCAAATTCATTTTGAATTGCATTTAATGATGATGGTTCCTTTCCTGTGTAGCTATTTGGAGAATTAAATTCAATTCCTCCTGGACAATATGTACATCTTCCATGTGGACATGCATATGGTTTTGGCATTAATGCTATCACTGATACGCCTGATGCTGTTTTAGCTGGTTTTCTTATCAGTACTTTTTTTAATTTATCAAAGTCTGAATTACTTGCCATTGATAGTATTTCATAATTTTTTGGAATTCTGTCTAATGCATATTTTGTACAAATTTTAATAATTTCTTCTTTGACTTGTTTTTTACTTGGTTCATTAATTGTTAAAAGATTTTTTGTAATCTCAGTACATGCTTTAGATAGTGCTGGATCCAACTTATTCATAATTATTAATAAAATATCTCTGTTAAAATTTATTCTGATTTTTGCTCTACTGTTTTATTTGATTCATTATTGTCGTTTTTCTGCTCTTTCCTGTACTCCATTTTCAACCAAATTGGTGTGATGATTGTTGTTACTGCTACCATTATTACTATTGTAGAATATACTTCTGACGTAAGAATACCTGCTGTAACTCCTACACCTGCAACAATTAATCCTACTTCTCCTCTTGAAATCATTCCAATTCCTACTCTCATCCCTTGTGCCTTACTTTTCAAAAAGAACATTGCAGGTAATCCACAACCGAGCAATTTTGTTACAACTGCAATTATAATAACCACAGCACTTATCATCAAAATCTCAAAATTAACTGCTCTCAAGTCTACTTGTGCTCCGATGATTGCAAAGAATAATGGTGCAAAAATCAATCCTATTTTTCCAATATAGTTTTCAATTTTCTCAAATACTTTTGTGGTTGACAATGCCATTCCTACAGCAAACGCCCCTACTATCGGCGATAGTCCAATAGAGCCTGCAAGTGCTGCTGCGCCAAAGAAAGACGCTGTTGCAATTCCTTCTACACTGCCTTTTGCTTTCCATAATCTTGGTGTAATTATTTTTGGTATTACTACAACTGCAACTACTAACATTATTACAAAGAATCCTAATACTTTCAAAATTGTGATTGTAACTTCTGTAATGTCTATGTTATCTACTCCGCCATCTGATCCTGCGATTGACGATACTACTGATAATACGGCAATTGCTAAGATATCATCAACTACGGCGGCACCTATGATCAATCTAGCTTCTGGAGTTTTAATTTTTCCAAATTCACTTAATACTTGAATTGAAATTGCAATACTTGTTGCTGTAAGCGCTGTTGCAATTAACATTGATTGTAGTGCATCAAATCCAAACATTTGGAAAACTGCTAACCCTGCAAAAAATGGAACTACTACTCCTAATGTTCCTACTGTAAACGACGCTTTTCCTCCTTTGAGAAATTCTTTTGGAGTCATTTCTAATCCTGCCATAAATAAAATTACAATTGCACCCATTTCTCCTAGTATTCTAATTTCATCATTTATCTGAAGTAATTGTTTTCCATCAATTACAAAAAACCCTCCTAATGCAAATGGGCCAACAATCATTCCTGCTAATAATTCCCCTAACACAATTGGAAGTTTTAATCTGAGGAAAAGTTCTGCCATTAGTTTTGCTGCAAAAAGTAGTATTCCTACACCAATTATTGTTTCAATAAAATGGGCATCACTCATTGCTATCTAGTAAAATCAAAGAAATCTGTCATATAAGGTGATGTTGAGTTAAAAATTATTTTTTTATTGTTAAATTAAGTAATTTTTATTGAGTTTACTGATACTCCTTTTTTAGAAATTACTTGTCCTATTTGCTGGCTTTTGATCTTATGTTTTTTAAATATTGATTTAATTTTGCTAACTTGATCTTTTGGTGCCATTATGCAGAATCCTACTCCCATGTTGAAAGTTTTGTACATTTCTTCTGCCTTCACCCCTTGATCTTGTATTAATCCCATAATTGGAGGTATTTTTGGAAGTGAGTCTATTTCATAACCTATGTTTTTGAGGCGTAATAGTTTGGTAAATGAACCTCCTGTAATGTGTGCTAATCCATTTATCTTGCATTTTTGATTAACTTCGAGAACTGGATTTGTATAGATTTCTGTAGGTGTTAGTAATGCATCGCCTATGGTTCCAACTCCTTTAACTTTGTCTTTAACTGAATATTTTGTTAGCAAAGCTTTTCTTGCAAGTGAATATCCGTTTGAATGAATTCCTGAACTATTTACTCCGATAATTGCATCACCTGCTTTAATTTTATTTCCTAAAACCATGTCTTTTTTATCTAATAATCCTACAACCATTCCTGCTAAATCAAATGCAAATCCTTTTCCTTCGATAACATCTGGCATGATTGCAGTTTCTCCACCAACAATTGGCATTGTAGATTTTTTTGCACCTTTTACTAATCCTTCTACAATTTTTTTAAATATGCCTACATCATTTTTGTTTGAAGCAATATAATCTACAAATGATATTGGTGTTGCACCAATGCAGATTATGTCATTTACATTCATTGCAACACAATCAATTCCTATTGTGTTGTATTTTTTCATCATATTTGCAATTACTACTTTAGTTCCGACTCCATCTGTATGTGTAGCTAATAGTTTTCCACCTGGAATTTCAACTATCCCTGCATAATGTCCAAACCCATGTGTCATCTTTGCTTTTTTCTGAAGTTTGTGTGTTGATGCAATTAATTTTCCAATTGCTTTTTGGCTTTGTTTAATTTTTGAAATATCTACTCCTGCTTTTTTGTATGTTAAAGCCATAGTTTGTTGCACATTTATTGTGAATAAAAGAATTTGCTTGTTATTTCGATCACATATACATTCCAGATGTTTCTTCTCTGTGCTCTACATATTTTTGAGACAATTCGCTGAATTCTGAATGTATTCTGTCTTTTTCCTTTTGGAGTTCCGATGTGTTAATTTTCATTTCATAAAATCTGTTTAATGCTTCAATTAGGGTTGCAGCAGCCCCTGCATCAGGCTCTGTTTTGTTTGCTTTTGCTAATAATGTCAATCCTTGAATTTTTCTTACTAGACATTCATTTAGTATTCCACCTGGAATTCCTGTGATGAACCCCTGAGGAATTAAACTGATGTCTTTATCTGCCATTGTTCTAACCAAATCTTCTTCTGCAGCACAGTATGCTTTATCATCATGTTCTGTACTTGCAACTCCATCTAAAATCACAATTTCTTTAGATCCATTATTTTCTGCCCAATCTAAAATTGATGATACTAATGTATACAGTCCTTCCATCCGTAATGTTATTTCACAAATTATTGCACAAATTGTTCCTTTTGGATTTGCATAAAATCTAAAAGGATGGCGTAATCTTCCTCTCATAAAAACAGTTGATGGTGGAAGATATTTTGATCTCATAACTGCAATTTCTGTCATTTTTAATTCTACAATCATGTGATTAATTGAAAGAGGACCTACAAGTCCTGCTCCAACAAATCCTGCAAAAATTATTGGATTTTTTAATTCCATTTTTTTAATTGGAAATACTTCTGCTTCTGGAAATTCTTTTTCCACAGTTTGCCTCGATATACTCTATCTAATTACTTTTTTGCATGAATAAATTTAGCATTACTCTTCCTTTGTCTGTAATTGTGTAGATTACATTTGGTCCTACTGTTTCTTTTTCAATGAAATTATAATCTACACATAGATGCAAATAATTCAAAAATGATCTTTTCATTCTAATTTTTGATTTTGAATATAGATGTGAAAATGTCATTGGATTTCCTTTAAGTTGGTATAACAACTTTAACAAAGATAACGTGCTGAAATCTCTGGTTCTTGCTTTTACTGCATCTAGAATTTGCTCTTCTCTTTTTATGATAAAGTCTTCAAATTGATCTGCAACTTCTAGTGGTACATATGTTAGTCTTGCTTTCATCATACCGTATAGTACGGTACGTTACCTTATTAGGTTTTGACTTGTTTATTATTGATCCTTCTGAGTGGTTTTTTTACACCTAATTTTGTATCTTAGATCGAATTATTGAGCCTATATTTTTCATATTTATGATTTTGCTGAACTTAACTTGAATTGGTAAACTTGTAAAATTATAGTGAATCATCTCCTTTAAACAATCATTATCTAAAATTTGATTATGGAAGTAGTACTAAGCGCAGTATTATTGTTAATTGGATTGGTAATGTTATGTTTTGGTGGAAATTGGTTAGTTAGCGGTGGTGTTACTATTGCTAAAAAATTTCGTATTAGTAATTTTGTAATTGGTATGACCATTGTTGCATATGGTACATCTACCCCTGAACTTGCTGCAAGTCTTGCAGCTGCTGGAGATCATGGTGCAATAATTTTGGGAAATATTGTTGGAAGTAATATTGCTAATGTTGGAATGGTTATAGGGGTTGCTGCAATTCTTGTGCCACTTGCAGTTCACAAATCTGTATTACGAAAAGAAATCCCCATAATGTTGGGTGTTTCTGCATTACTTGTTTTATTATCTATTGATGGTGATATTTCTCAATATGATGGTATTTTACTTCTTATTGGGTTGGGTATTTTTGTAGTTTATACATTTAGAAGTGCATTAAAACAAAGAGAAAAAAATAAAGATGATACTAATCCTGGTCAAAATAATGTTTATCTAAAATCTATTGGATTAATTGGAATTGGTATTATTCTTTTATACATTGGAGCTATACTTACTGTTGATAATGCTGTAGTTATTGCAACTGAATTTGGTTTATCTGAAAAAATCATCGGTCTTACTGTAATTGCAATTGGAACGTCTCTCCCAGAATTAATTACTTCTATAATTGCAATTCGTAAAGGGCATAGTGATATTGGAATTGGAAATATCATTGGAAGTAATATTTACAATATTTTAATGATAATGGGTGTTGGTGCATCTCTTGGAGGTGTTTTAATTACTGCTGATGTTTATGTCGATTACGCGATAATGATTATCTTTAGTCTTTCATTGTTAATTGGTTTGAAAACCCAAATAATTAACAGAACTGTGGGTGTAATTTTAGCTGCAGGCTATGGTTTGTACCTGATAACAACATTTTTGAAGTAATCTGTGCCTAAATTTGAAACTTTAAATCGAATTTACTGATATCTCTTCAACTTTGATTGATGGAGTAATTGATGGCAATGATGCCCATTGCATAACTCTTCTTTGATCATTTCCAATATCTGAAATATTCTTTAACAATGTTGGAAGATTATGTACTATTCTTACTGATTTTCCCGGCCCTTTTATTTTTCCATTTTCAATTATTCTAATTCCACTTCTTGCAGTACATGAAAAATCACCTTTAATTGGATTTACTGCATATGTGTACCATAATCTTCCCACTAGCAATCCATGTTTTGTATCTTTAATCATATCTTCTTGTGAGCTACTCCCTTGTGTAATTGTTAGATTGTGTGGCGCTGAAATTGGAATTGGTTCTGCACTTCTTCCCATAGGTGAATCCATTCGTATCGCATTACCTGATGATTTTCTCTCCCCTTCTTTGTAACTATCATAAAGGTTTGAAAAACTATTTTTAAAAATACCATTTTCAATTAATTTTATTTTTTCTGTTTTTATTCCTTCATCATCTATTGATTTTGTTCCAATGCCTTCTGGTATGTGTGGATCATCTATTAAATTGAATTCCTCTGTTGATATTTTATTTTTAAAATTATTTGAAAAACAACTTTTTCTTTCTTTGAATGTTTTAAAATTAAAATTTGCTGCTACCACAAATGCTAATAATTCTCCTACTGAATAGGGTTCAAAAATTATAGAATATTTCTCTGAATTAATTTTTTGGGGATTAATTGAATCTATACACATATTTTTTGCATCTAATCCTATTTGTTCTGGAGAAAATTTTGATAATGTTCTACCACATGCATGACCAATTCCTGAAACTGGTAATGTACTGTGTTCTGATTCTGCATTAATAATTCCTGAAATGTATGTAGATTCATTATTGAAATTTAGTTCATTAGAATTACTTAATTCAAAATTTTCGTAAACTATGTTTAATGAGCCTGTAATTGTGTCTATTTTTTTATTTTCAGATGAATTAATCATATTTTGAGCGATATCCGTTGCTTTTGAACCTGAAATTTGCTTTAATTTTTTATCAAAAGTCCCTTCTAATTGTGTAAATTCTTCCTTTTCTGGTAAACCTTTCCAAAATTCTCTAGGTTTTAGTTTTAGAGTTGTTTTTAATCCATTTTCAATTGAATCTAGTATGTTTTCTTTATTGGTTGTTTGTATTGATGTAATTTTTTTTTGATGAATGATTCTTATTCCATAATTTTTATCAAAATTTTGTTTAATCTCTACAATTTCTGAATCTGTGATTCTTACTGTTGTGATATTTTTTTTAACAACAACAACTTCACATTCATCAATACCCATATTCTTTGAATGTATTATTGCCTTTTCTAAGGCTGACAATTATTCTTCTCTTGGATTTTTGTATTTGAATTTATTAATTTTAATTAATTCTGCATATGATCCAAATTGAGAATAATCTGTAATCTTATCTAACCCCTCTTCAACTTCATTTTCGGTTTCAAACTTTTTTAACATTTTGTATTGTGTGTTTCTCTCAGCTGGAATTCTTCCTATTTCTCTTACCATTCGTCTTATTTCTTTTGGTCTTAACAATTGTCCGTATTCTGAACCTGCTGATGTCGATATACTTTCATTGATTAATGTTCCTCCAAAATCATTTGCTCCCCACATCAATAGTAGTTGTGACATTTTTTGACCTTCTTTTACCCAAGACATTTGGATGTTATCAATTGAATTGTTGAACATAATTCTAGCAATGGCATGTGTAAGTAAAACATCATTCCCACTTCCTCCTTGTTGGATTCCTTCGTGGAGTTGATGTTTATACATTGGTGCTTCTGTATGAACAAAATTCAGTGGAACAAATTCAGTAAATCCTCCTGTTTCTTTTTGAATTTCTCTTAATTTTACAATATGATTTACTCTTTCTTCTAGTGTTTCTAAATGACCAAACATCATAGTTGATGTGGTGTTTATTCCTATTTTGTGGGCTCCTTTGATAATTTCTTCCCATTGCTTTACTGTAATTCTTCCTGGAGAAATTTTATCTCTTAATTTTTGATCTAATATTTCTGCAGATGTTCCTGGAAGTGTATTTACTCCTGCATCTTTCATCCTTTTTAGAAATTCTTCAATTGAAACGTTTGATCTAGTTGCTCCGTAAAGAATTTCTTCAGGTGAAAATCCATGAATGTGAATATTTGGAATTTCTTTTTTGATTTCTCTGCATATTTTTTCATACAAATCTCCTTCCATATCTGGAGGCAATCCTGCTTGAATACAAACTTCTGTTGCACCTAAATTATGAGCTTCTTTTGATCTACGTACAATTTCTTCTGTTGGTAAAAAATAGCCTTCTTCTTCTCTAAAATCTCTACTAAATGCACAAAAACCACATTGCTTAATACACACATTTGTAAAATTGATATTTCTATTAACTACATATGATACAATATTTCCTACTCTTCTTTTTCGTAACTCATCTGCTACTAATCCCACAAGGTGGAAATCAATTCCTTTTGTTTTGTATAATTCCAATCCCTCTTTAGATGATATCTCTTTTTCAGATAATGCATTGTTTAAAATTTCAGATACTATTGGATCTGCCTTTCTAAATAGTGAATCTATGTTAAGTGTCATCGCCAATATTCCTCTTTTACGTACCCTTCTTCATTTTCAATCACTGCTATTTTATCTCTTAACTTTTTATTAATAAAAGAAAGGAATTCTGGATATATTGGAAATCTACATTTTAAATCAAATCCTGCTTTCTTTGAATTTTCTTCTACTTTGTTAATTTCTGGCCAAGAAAATTCTGGATTTACATAATCTGGTGTAAGTGGTGATATTCCTCCCCAATCATTGATTCCTACTTGTAAGAAACTTTGATATGATCTTGGAGATAGATTTGGTGGAATCTGTATGTTCATTTTTGGCATTATGATTCTTGACAATGCTATAATCTTTTTAAAATATTCTTCATTAGCTGATGGGGCATTTTTCATCATTGTATCTGGTTTTGGTTGAAAATTTTGTAAAATGACTTCTTGGATATTCCCATATTTTTCATGCAAGTCTTTAATTGCTAATATTGAATCTATGATCTCTTCTATTGTTTCACCAATCCCAACTAAAATCCCTGTAGTCATTGGAATTCTTAACTTGCCTGAATTTTCTAAAATTTTCAATCTGGTTCGTGGATTTTTACTTACAGCTAAGTAATGAGGCATTCCTTTTTTTGTTAATCTTTCACTAACATTTTCAAGCATAATTCCCATTGATACATTTGTTTTTTTGAGTTCTTTCATTTCATCAAAATTTAGATTTCCTGCATTTGTATGTGGAAATAATCCTAATTCTAATGCCAACTCTGATGAATGTATCAAATATTCTGCTGTTGATTTGAATCCATTTTCTTTAAGCCAGTTACGAGCTTCTGGATATTTTTTTTCTGGTTGTTCTCCTGTCACAAAAAGTGCTTCTATGCATTTGTATTTTTTTGCTAATTGTAATACATCTTTAATTTGTTGTTTTGACATTAATGATATTTTTTCTTCTCCTGGCTCTGCTTTGTATGTGCAGTATGAACAAGTATCTTTACAGAGATTGATAATATTGAAAAATGCTTTTTTTGAAAATGTAACTGAATTATTTTTATTTTTAATTCTTAGATTTTGTGCAGTTAAAAATAGATCATTTGAGTTTTTTATTGAATTTTGATAAATATCCATAATTTCTTGACGATTAATTGATTTATCTTCTAAGACATTGTTTAGGATCTCTGATTCTAATATCAAATTGGTCATCAGAAGAATTTTTTAGTGGATGTATTTATGCTTGTATCTATTTTTTCTAATTTGGTCTTTCTTGAAGGATAATTGTAACATTTGTAGTTCTATCATCTCTTAAAATCTCTAAATTCATTTCATCACCAACTGTTTTTACTCTTTGAAGATGTATCAAAATATCATCTATTTTTCTAACGTCTATTCCGTCTACTGCAAGAATTATGTCTCCTCCAACTGGATACTCTTTTCCTTCAACTTCTATTGTTTTATTAGATCCAATTAACCCTGCATCTGATGCTGGACTGTCTTCTACTACTGTGATGATTAAGAATCCTAATGCATCCTTCAATCCTAATACATTTGCCATATCTGGATTGATATCTCTGCCTGAAATTCCAATCCATGGATGTTTGTATTCCCCTTCACTGATCAAAGTTGGAACAATTTTTGCAACTGTCTGTGATGGTATGGCAAACCCTACTCCAGTAAATTCACCTGTTGAAGATTGTATTGCAGTATTAATTCCTACGATGTCTCCTCTCATGTTTAATAATGGTCCCCCTGAATTTCCTGGATTAATAGCTGCATCTGTTTGAATTACATCTGGTATGGAATATCCTGAACCCGATGGAAGTAACCTTCCCATTTGACTAATGATTCCTGATGTCATAGAACCTGATAATCCAAATGGATTGCCTATTGCAGTTATTGGTTCTCCTACTTGTAGATTAGATGAATCTCCAAGTGACAATGGATGTAATAATTTTAGATCTGCATTAACTTTGATTACCCCTATGTCTGTATATTTATCAACTCCGATAATTTGTGCATTGTATGATCTGCCATCTAAAAATGTAACAACTGTTTTTGTTGAATCTTCTATTACATGTGCATTTGTAATTATATGTCCTTTCTTGTCAAATACAAAACCTGAACCCACTCCACCTATTTCACTCTCTGTTTGGTTTCTTTCCGTATTGACTCTGACAACTCCTGGTTCTGCTTTTTCAAAAATATCAATTAACGATAATGTTTTTGATTCTGTTAACATTAAATTATTAATTTCATCTATTTGACTTTGCATTTGTATTGTGGTTTCATCTGATTGTGATGGTATGATAAATAATGCTGTAAATATGATAAATACGCTGATACTTCCTACTGTTGCACCTACAAATATGCCTGATTTATCCATGAGATCGTTATTTTCTTATGTACATCTAAAAGTATTACTGCTTTTTTTATATACTGAGTGAACTTTGTGTATGGTCTTTCATTGAATAATTTCTGCCTCTCCATGAAACTGATGATGAACCTTTAGCTTGAATTAATCCTGTGAAAAATCCTAAAGTAACTACTAGTCCTCCTAGTGGTGCACATAATGCATGAATTAATTTCAAGTTTAATCCCATTTTTACTTCAATCACTGCTCCTGTGTAAATTAATGCTGATGCAATTGCTGCTGAAGCATATAGAATTTTTGTAGATGCTGACTCTATTGGAATAAAATTTGTAATTACAAAAATTGGGAATGGAATAAATAATAAAAATAGTACTGCAAGAAAACTTCCAATTGCAATTTTTTCACTTTGCAAATAAAGTGGAATCATTAATCTTTTTAGTGCATGCCATAATGTACTTGCGTCTCTTACCCAAACCGCATCTATTAGATGATCTCCTCGAACAATTCTCATTTTATGGCCTGTTTCTTTTACTTTTCTTCCTAGTGCCCCATCTTCAATTATTTCATGTTTGACTCCCTCATGCATTCCTACTTGTTCATATGTTTTTTTTGTAATTATGAAAAAACTTCCAAAAAAGTATGCTGCCTTTTTCTTTGGATTGTTTACATTTAATGCTGAAAATCTTGTGTGCAAAAATGTTGATATCATTGGTAGAGATACTTTGGTTAACAAATCAAATGTAAGTAATCTTGGAATTACTGATAATGCATCTAATTGTAAACTAAGTAGATGTGATACTGATAGGGAAATTACTTGGTTTGAATGTTTTGTATCTGCATCGGTAAATAGAAGTAATTCTCCTGTAGCTTGTCTGTATCCTTCCATACATGCCCAATTTTTGCCCATCCATCCTTCTGGTTTTGTATTTGCTGAAACATGTATGATTTTAGAATTTTTCTTTGAATAATCTGTAATTATGTCTCCTGTAGCATCATTTGATGAATCATCAATTACTACAATTTCATAATTTTGATAATCTTGATCAATTAATGAGTCTAAACAATTTGCTAAGTATTTCTCTTCATTTCTTGCAGGGAGAATGATTGAAACTTTAGGTACTGTATTATTTGTATTTTCAAATTTATCTAAATATGGTGTTAATGTAAATGTCTCAATCATTGATTTGATTAGATATATCCAGGCAGCACAAATTCCAATTAGAATTGCTACAACTATGTAGATGGCTATCTCGATAATTAACTCCATTTTTATTTCTCGATTTCTTCCTTGATACTATTCATTGCTTGTTCTGTTCCACTTTTGATGTGATTTTTTATTACTCCCGTAAACATGTTCATCATTCCTGATAATTTAATGTCCCATGATGTTTCAAGAATTACGCTATTGCTTTTAGAAGTTAATGTGATAATTTTTGTTCCATCTAGAATTCCTTTTGTGAATTTAGCTTTAATTGTTTCTTTAGGTTTTAATTGAATTTCTTGTAAACATTTTTGGTCTCTAAATGCTATTGTAATTTCTCTTTTGATGACGCCTCCTTCTATTGATAGTGTTTTTACCTCTTTCGTACCTTTCCAAAATTTCGGCTCATTATCTATGTCTGAAATAACTTCCCACACTCTTTCTACTGTGGCATTAATTTCTGTTTGAACCACAATTGTTGCCATCTTTAATTCAATTCATTTTGCATCAAATATATTACATTCCACTTCGTATTGAAACAGACTGTGATGGGCCAACGCCTAAAATCCAGAACATTAACTCCGGTTCTAATGGCCTTGACCATTCTTCCGTCACAGTCCCTTAAAATTTAAAAGAACATCAAATTTACTTGCTGTATGCCAAAAATTGAAACTTTTGATGCTGGAACTTTTTGGAAAAATGCATATGCTCATCAACGTGGTAAATTATTAAAAAAAGTCAGTGTCCCTGATGATCAAATTATTGAATTGGCTAATAAAAAATACATGGAATTACCAGCTGCTTTAAAATATGAAATTGAAACCAGTGGAATCACAAAAAAAGAATTACAATAATGCAAATTCATTTTAAGCCGATAAATTTAGATAAGTTATGACTACTGTTTCTTATGATGATTTTGCAAAATTAGACATTAGAGTTGCTAAAATTATTGCAACTGAAGCTATTGAAGGTAAATCTCGAATAATTAAAGGTCGAATTGACTTAGGTGGTGATGATCAAAGAGATGTTATCATTGGAGGTGCACAGTATTTTCAACCTGATGACATTGTTGGGAAAACTGTGATTGTTCTTGCAAATTTGGAGCCAAAAACTATGGCTGGAGTTGAATCTAATGCTATGTTATTAGCTGCAGATGTTGATGATAAACCATATTGGCTAACTGTCACTGAAGATATTGCATTGGGAAGTCCTATTAAATAAATTATTTTTTATTTAATCGTAAACCATTAGTTCTTTTTCTTCTAATAACGAATGAACATTATTTACAGATCTGTATACTTCTGTTTCTAGTTTGGCACCAACACAAACCAATTTTCCTGATGCAAAAATCAAAATGACTGTTTTTGGATCAAGCATTCTGTGAATCAATCCTGGGAATTGTTCTGGTTCGTACATACTTCTTGGTAGAGTTCTTGCTGCTTGTTCTAAGTTGACTTTACCTCCAAGATTAATTGAAGATACAATATTTTGAATTGAAACTATGGCGTCTTTTTTCACTTTAATTCCGCCTTTTCGAAGTTGTTGAACTACTGTTTTTACTGCTTTTTTTGCTAATTCTTCGGATTTAGAGCCAGTACATACCATTTTACCTGAACTGAAAATCAATGTTGCGCTCTTTGGAGTTTTTAGTCTAAAAACTAGTCCTGGGAATACATCTGGGTGATATTCTACGTCTGGAAACTTCCTTGTAATGTCGTTTAAATCCATTTTTTGTTCAACTGATGCTGAGGCTACTACGTTAACTATGCTTATCATTGGTTTTGTTTGTGGCATGTCCAGTTTTTTTTCGTTCTACTATATAAAAGGACTATTTCTTATCGAATTTTGAGGATTTAGTTCTATTTCACCAATTGACGAATCATTTAATTTAGATTTGAAAATTTTTATCCTTATTGAATTTCACAAATTTTGATTTTGATCAAATGTTCTCTATGGGTGATGATACAAATCCATTAATGATGTTAATCTGGATTCTTCCAATAATTCTTTTTGTATTTTATGGGCAACAAATTCAACTCCTAGTGACATCTCGTGAAATTAAAAAAGGAATCAAAAAATTAAATGGATTTAGTTTGAATTCTAAAAAAGAATTAATTGATTATGTAAAGAAAAATATTGATTCTACAATTGATCCTACAAAAAAAATTGAACAATTTTTAGATTATTTTACAATAATGCCTGTTGATATGGATCCTAATGGAATTGTTGAAAAAGTACGACATACTGTAAGATCAAGAGAGGATTATACTCGTAATCATGTAAAATCTCTTTCTCCTAACCTTAATGAGATTGAATTAAGTCGGATTCAAACTTTACTTGAAATTGCATCCTCATTACAAATGATTCACAAGATAGTTAATCATATGTTTTTGACTGCAAAAAAACAAAAAAACTACCCCTTAATTTTACCTGTTCAAATGATTCTTCCATTTCTTATGGAACATGCAAAAGCAATGGATGCTGCTATTCCTGCATTTAAAACAGGACAACCTCTTGGTGATGGAATTGGGCCAATGGTTGTTGGAAAAATGATGTTAGATGTTCAAAAAGAAATTATTTCATTTCAAACAACTCTTGCACAAATAAATTATAAAGGAAGAAAATTATTTTTATTAAAAGCAGAAGGTCCTGCTTCTACTGTTGGTAGACCTGATGACGCGTTACAAAAAATTGTTAATGATAATAAAATTGATGCAGTAATTATGATTGATGCTGCATTAAAAATGGAGGGTGAAGATTCTGCATCTGTTGCACGTGGATTTGGTGCAGCAATTGGTGGCATTGGAACTGAAAAATTCCAAATTGAGCATATTACAACTCAAAATAATATTCCTGTTTTTTCAATTGTGATTAAACAATCTGTAACAGAAGCAATTACTTTAATGACTAAAGACATTGCAGATCAGGCTGATAATGTACGCTCACAAGTGTATGAAATGATCATGGAAAATACTACAGAAGGACAATCTGTTGTGGTAATTGGTGTAGGTAATACTGCTGGAGTTCCACAATGATATTTTCTAAAGAAAAAACAACCCTTGCATATACTATTGAAAAATGCTCAAAATGTGAAAAATTCCATAAAAGAGATTTTTCTGAAGGTGACATTTTATTTGCAATCTCATCAAAATGTACTTTTTGTAATGGTATTACTACTATTGACAAAATATTTGGTGAAATTTTAGAAAGATAATTTTTTTACAATTATTTTATATTATAATTGGATAAATACGGTTATTTTCTTAATTGAATAGTAGTATGCTGAAAAATAAATTAAATTTGGCAAAACAATGTGCTATAAAACAACACAAAGGACAATATCGTAAAAATAACAAAACTCCTTACTGGCATCATTTACGTGATGTTGTAATTAATCTTGAAATGATGGGTATCACTGATGAATCTATTTTGTGTGCTGGTTGGCTACATGATTCTATAGAAGACACATCATTTGATTTTGATGATGTTGCAAAATATTTTGGTAAAAAAACTGCTCAAATTGTATCTGATGTGACAAAAGAAACTCGTCTACCTAAAAATCAACAAGAAAAAAATTATCTAAAACAACTATCTGCCTCTTCTTGGCAAGCTAAGGTTGTTAAACTTGGAGATATTTTAGCAAATATTTCTGATTTAAAAAATTCTGAATTAACTAAAAAACAAAAGGTTATCCAAGTAAAATATAAAATAAAATATCTTAATGCAATTAAATCTGGAATTATGAGAAATAAATCTAAAATTCCAAATCTATCTCAGACTGAAAATTTATTAAATTTAGTTCTTGATCAATATGGTCAAAGAAAAGTTATTTTGTTCTGAATTTAAGATTGCATGTTGGGCAAAACCAAGAAACTGTTTCACCCTGTTCTTTAAACATTAACCCTCCACATTTTGGACATGGTCTGATTTCTTCACTCATTTTTTACGTTAATGCTTTTGTTGTTATTGTGACCCCACTTTCCATTGGAATGAATGTGTGTTCTGCTTGGGCCACTCTTTGCTCATTTACTTCTATTAGCACTGGATAAGCTTGTACTGCTTTTTTCTTTATCAAAATATCTAATAATTCTCTAGCTTCTTTTTCTTCCCACTCTTTTGTAATCCATCTTAATGCAAACGGTAACATGTTAAAATTTTCCCAGATAAAATTCAATAATTTATCTGCTTCATCATTTTTTGTTTTCTTTCTAGAATTAATTGCAAAAATATTTTTTATTTTTCCATTTCTTACAAATCCTCCACCTTGTTCAGTTGTGACAAATGGTTCACATGCATAAGCTGTATTTTCAGATAATGAAAATCCTCCAATTGACCAAATATTTGGAATTGATCTTCCTGCATGTATTGTATATTGTTCTAATGAATGTCCGCTAAGATTTGCAATTGGTTTGAATCCCATTTGTTTAATTGTTGTTTCAATTGTACGGCCAATATCGCTTGCTTTAACTCCTGTTTTGATCATTGACATTGCACTACCTAATGCTTCTTCAGCTGCTTGAACTAATCCATCAAATTGTGCATCATAACAAACTGTTACAGCAGTATCTGCAATGTATCCATCAATTTGTGCACCAAGATCAATTTTTACTAAATCTGTATCTTTGATTGTAATTGGATCATTTGGTTCTGCTGTGTAGTGTGCTGCAATTTCATTAATACTTGCATTAACTGGAAATGCACACTTGGCCCCTCTTTTTCTAATTTCATTTTCTACTTCTTCACAAATATCATAAACTGTTTTTCCAACCCAGTCTTTTATTCTGACCATCTCTCTTACTTCTGCTGCAATTTTACCTGCTTTAACATAATTTTCAATTGTCACAGATTTGATCCTTTTTCTGCCTTTAAAATTATTATCTGTGAAGCTTAAATTGGGGCATTTTCGTATTTCGCTGGGATCGTGGTCTAGCTTGGTATGATTCTGCGTTTGGGACGCAGAGGTCGCGAATTCAAATTTCGCCGATCCCACCACTAATCATTATCTTATTACGGAATTATTGTTGACTGATGAAAATCATGCCTACAACAAGATAATACCACACTATTTTCTATGAAATATCTGTTACAAAACTATCTCAATATGTGGAATCCAAAACATCTGATGACCACAATGATGATTAATTTACTAAAATTGAAGCATGTTGATTTCTTTTAAAATTATTGACTAACATCATAAGTGATCTACATTATTAGATCACTTTAATAGCTAATCCACATATACATTTTCAATCTATGGTCTATATGGCAAAAACTGATAACGAAAGAAAGATTTGGAAAGTTTTAAACCGTTATCCTAATGGATTAGGAAAAAATGAAATTGTTGAGAAATCTGGTGTTAATAGTTCAAGTACTCAGAAAATTTTAAGTAAATTTAGAGAATTAAATGAAATTGTTTATCCTAAGGTGAAACGAGGAAAAAAGACAGTAATCAAAATTAAACAAGTTAAAAACTCACATATTTTCAAACGAATTAAAAAAAATGGAAAAGCAATAGATCAAGCATGGGAAACATGTGAAGGAATTATTATTGAATTGAAAGATGGAATGACTATTCTAGCTGGAATTGATGATACTCCTTACACTAAGATTGGTGGTGCTTTAGTATTGTATGACGCTCATTATCTTGATGGTAGAAATTGGAAATCTCTTGAAGACTATGGTTCTTTACTATCATTTGATCTTGTAGAAATAGATAAAATTTGGTCTCCTAATTTAGAAAAATTAGTTTTAAAAGAAATTGATTTTCTTACAATTGGAAAAATCTGGATTGATCCTTCTTTTGAAATATTACGTTCAATTAATTGTGAAGGTGGTTGGAGAACAAATAAACCTCATTCACCAAAAT
>CABXPS010000012.1 GCA_902514095.1 uncultured marine group I thaumarchaeote
AGCACTGATTAATTCTATTAGTGGTATGAATAGTAAATCTTGTTTGTATGTTGGTGACTCTATGGAGGATTTTCTTATGGCTAAAAAATCTACAATTTTAGGCTATAATACTACTTTTTGTGGAATAATTGGAACTAGTAAAAATCCAGAGGAAAAATTGAAATTATTTGAACAAAATGAGGCTATTCTTGTTTTAGACTCCATTACATTACTACCAAAGGTATTAAATTTAGAATAAATCATATCATATAATCCGTGAAAAATATGGTTCAAAGAAAAGCATCAATTAATCGAAGTACTAAGGAAACTACTATTTCTGTATCTGTTAATCTTGATGGAACAGGTAATACTAGTATTAAGACTGGAATTAATTTTATTGATCACTTGATCACATCTTTTGGTAAACATGGGATGATGGATCTTAAAGTTACTGCAAAATCTAATGATGGAATTGAACATCACTTGATTGAAGATACTGCAATTACAATTGGTCAAGCAATTGATAAAGCATTAAGCTCTAGACGTGGTATAACAAGATTTAGTTATGCTTCAGTACCAATGGATGAATCTTTAGCTGAAGCATCAATTGATCTAATAAAACGACCATTTTCAAAATTGACGTTATCAATAAAACGAAGTAAGATTGAAAATGTTTCTAAAGAAGATCTAGAACATTTTTTCCAATCATTACTTCAAAATCTGAATAGCTGTATTCACCTTACTGTAAAGTATGGAGATAATGATCATCACAAAGTTGAATCTGCAATTAAATCTCTTGCAGTTGCATTTAGATCTGCATCATCATATGATAAAAAACAAAAAGGAATCCCAAGCACTAAAGGTTCAATGTAATGGTTAGTGTGGCAATTTTTGACTATGGTGCTGGAAATATTTTCAGTCTCAAAAATTCCCTTGAACAAGCAGGTGCTTCAGTAGATGTGATAACTTCTTTTGATAAACCTAATGTTTATTCTGGATTATTGTTACCTGGTGTAGGTAATTTTGATCCTGCAATTAAAAGCATAAATGAAAATTCAAAAACTAAATTTCATGATTTTGTTAAAGAGGATACTCCTGTTTTAGGCATATGTCTTGGAATGGAAATGTTTTTTGAAAAAAGTGAAGAGGGGATTGAAAAAGGATTTAATGTAATTGATGGTGAAATAGTGGTTTTGCCATCTACTATGAAAGTTCCTCACATGGGATGGAATAATTTGGAAATTAAAAAACCTGGAATTATTTTAGAAGACGTTGCAGATGATTCCTGGGTTTATTTTGTTCACTCTTATCGTGCAAAACCAACATTTGATGATGTAATTACAGCCGAATCTGATTATGGTGTTAAAGTTCCTGCAGTAGTTGAAAAAAACAATTTTTTTGGAACTCAATTTCATCCTGAAAAATCAGGAGATGTTGGAAAAATTATGATACAAAATTTTCTGAATGTGTGTAAAAAATGAAAGTAATCCCTGCAATTGATCTTATGAATGGCCAAGTAGTTAGACTCTACAAAGGTGATCCTAATCAAAAAACCATATACAGTGATGATCCAATTAGTGTTGCAAAAAAATGGGAAGATGCTGGAGCAGATATGATTCATCTTGTAGATTTAGATGCTACATTGGGATTGGGCTCTAATTTTGAATTAATTAAAAAAATTGTTTCTTCAGTATCTATTCCTATAGAAATTGCAGGTGGATTACGTTCTGAATCATTAATACTTGAAGCTCTGGATATTACTGATAGAGTTGTAATTGGAACTTTGGCATTTAAAGAACCTGAATTATTACAAAACTTACTTACTAAACTAGGACCTGAAAAAATTGTTATTTCTGTTGATCACAAAGATGGAGTTATTGTAACGCATGGTTGGCAAAGTACTACTGATATTTCATTAATTGATTCAATGAAGGAATTTTTACATGTTGGATTTACAGAATTTCTTTTAACCAATATTAATCGTGATGGAACTTTAGAAGGACCTGATCTAGAATTTCTTAAAGAAGCCTGTGATTTGGATAAAGCAAACGTAATTGCTAGTGGTGGAATTTCTAATATTGATGATATTCCTAAAGTGAAAGAAAAAAATGCATGGGGTGTTATTTTGGGAAAAGCACTTTATGAAAATAAAATAACTATTGAGGAGACAAAGAAATTATCATGACTTTAACTAAAAGAATTATTCCCTGTTTAGATGTAAAAAATGGTAGAGTTGTTAAAGGATTAAATTTTGAATCCATTAAGGATGCAGGAGATCCAGTAGAGTTAGCTGCTAAATATAGTAATGAGGGTGCTGATGAACTTGTATTTCTTGATATTACAGCTTCTGATGAACAACGAGAAACAATTAAAGAATTAGTTCGTAAAGTTGCTTCTGTAATTAATATTCCATTTACTGTTGGTGGTGGAGTTAAATCAATTGATGATGCTAGAAATATTTTACTTAATGGAGCTGATAAAGTCGGAGTTAATACTGCAGCAATAAAAAATCCCCCACTAATTACTGAATTAATGACATTATTTGGAAGACAATGTGTTGTAGTTGCAATTGATGCTAAAAGAAATTATGAACTTAAAGAAAATGTAAATATATTTTCAGAAGATGATAAAAAATTTTGGTTTGAAGTTTTTATTTTTGGGGGAAAACAAGGAACTGGTATTGATGTAATTACATGGGCAAAAGAAGCTGAAAAATTAGGTGCTGGCGAAATTTTACTTACTAGTATTGATGCAGATGGTACAAAAAATGGATATGATGTTTTACTTACAAAATCCATTGTTGATTCTGCCTCTATTCCTGTAATTGCATCTGGTGGATGTGGAAAACCTGATGATATGGTGGAAATTTTTGAAAAATCAGATGTTGACGCTGCACTTGCTGCCTCAATTTTTCACTATGAAACTCATGGTGTGAAAGGCGTCAAATCTTTTCTTAAAGAGAAAAAAATCTCTGTAAGATTATAATATCTAAGTTATAGACAGAAATTATGAACAAGTCTATTGATGAAATTGATTTTGAAAAAAGTGGTGGTCTTGTACCTGTAATTGTTCAAGACGCAAATACAAAAGATGTTCTTACACTTGCTTATACAAACAAGGAATCTTTAGAATTGGCAAAAAAAACTGGAAATTCTTGGTTTTGGAGTCGTTCCAGAAATAAACTTTGGATGAAAGGTGAAGAGTCTGGTAATACTCAAAAAATTAAAGAAATCCTAGTTGATTGTGATTCTGATGCAATAATTTATCTTGTTGAACCATCAGGTCCTGCATGTCATACTGGTGAAAAAGTTTGTTTTCATAACGAACTAAAATAATTCAGCAAACTGGTTTCATCAATCTATCATCCCATGAACTAAGTTGGTTAAGAATTTTAAAATTTATATCTTCATACTGTGTTCCAGAAAATTTGACTATCCAATTACCTGCAATATCATCCATTGAACATATTCCACGAAACTCATGTAGTCTTGGTTCAAAATAATAATTAAACTGTTGTTTATTTATTCCATTAAATGGTATTTTGATGTATGTTTTATGATGTGTATCATTTATTGGTCGTAAAAATTCTACCGTTCCTTTATCATCAAATTTTAAACCATCTGTATCAAGAAAAATTTTTTCACCTACATTGTATTGAGCTTTATCAATTGAAAACGGCCCTGATTTTATCCATTTTTCTTCTATTTCATTTTTAGTTGTTTCTTCATTGGGAGCAAATATGATTAGTGCTGTAGCAATTATTATTATAATTATTATTGGAATTATTACTTTAACATTAGCCATGTAAACTGACTTTTAAAAAATCTCTAAAAACTTTACTATTTTCAAAATTGATTATCTGTTTTTTGTCTAATTCATTCTCAAGTTTTATTATATTTTTTTAGATTAAAATTAAGTATTACTTAACTTAATATTAGGATTTTTTATCTACATTCATGGGAAATCATTGATCTTGACTAGAACATCATTACAATGTAGGGAGTGTAAAAAAGAGTATGAAACTGCTTTCAAGTATGTTTGTGATGACTGTTTTGGTCCACTAGATGTAAAATATGACTTTCCAACTTTAACAAAAGAAACATTTGCTAATCGTGAGCAGACATACTGGCGATATTTTGAATTACTTCCAATAGAAAATAAATCAAATATTGTTAGTATTGGAGCTGGAATGACTCCACTTACTAAAGCTGATAATCTTGGAAAAAAATTAGGACTAAACAATCTTTACATAAAAAATGATTCTGTAAATCCAACATTTTCATTTAAAGATCGTCCAGCTGGCGTTGCAATATCTAAAGCAAAAGAACTTGGATTAACTGCAGTTGGTTGTGCATCTACTGGTAATTTGGCATCTGCAACTGCAGCACATGCAGCTAGAGCTGGATTACCTTGTCATGTATTTGCACCAAGTAATATTGAAATGGCAAAAATTGCTCAAGCATTATCTTATGGTGCAAACTACATTGCAGTTGATGGAACTTATGATGATGCAAATAGAATTGCAGCACAGATTGGTGATAGTAAAGGAATTGGCGTAGTAAATATTAACATGCGTTCACACTATGTAGAAGGTTCTAAAACATTTTCTTATGAAGTTGCAGAGCAACTTGATTGGCAAGTACCTGATCAACTAATAATTCCTGTAGGAAGTGGTGCAATGCTTAATGCAATTTGTAAAGGATTTGAAGAATTACAAACTGTATCATTACTTGATGATGTATCTAACATGCATATGATTGCTGCACAACCACATGGATGTGCACCAATAGTTGATGCTTTTAAGAAAAATTCTAAAGAAGTTATTCCTGTTGAAAATCCTGATACTGTAGCTAAGAGTTTAGCAATTGGTGATCCTGGAGATGGAAGATATGTTTTGAAAAGATTACAACAGTATAATGGATTTGCAGAAGAATGTAATGATCAAGAAATTTTAGATGCAATACTTTTACTAGCTAAAACTGAGGGAATATTTACAGAGCCAGCTGGTGGTGTATCTATTTCTATATTACAAAAAATGGTTGAACAAGGTAAAATTGATAAAAATGATAAAGTTGTATGTTATGTTACAGGTAATGGTCTTAAAGCAACTGAATCCATTATGCAAGTATTACCACAGCCAACTATTTACAAGCCAAACATTAATGAAATTTCGGCGGTAGTTCAATAGTATGACAAATATCACATTTACAATTCCATCTGTACTAAATGCAGGTGGCGGTGAGAAAAAAACTGAACTTTCAGCAGATTCACTACAAGATGCATTTCTAAAAATATCTGAACTTTTAGGCGATGATTTTAAGCGTAGAGTGTTGGAGGCTGATAATACGCCTCGTTCTTTGATTAATATTTACATAAATGGCAAAAATGCAAAATTTTCTAGTGGTATGGAAACTACTCTAAAAGATGGTGATGAGGTGTATATTTTACCAGCAGTTGCTGGAGGTTCAGAAGATCTTTCCTCAAAAGAACTAGACAGATATTCACGTCAAGTAATGCTTGAAGAAATTGGTTACAATGGACAACTAAAATTAAAAAATTCTAAAGTTTGTGTTGTTGGAACTGGTGGATTAGGACATCCAATTATTACAAGATTAACTGCAATGGGTGTTGGAACATTAAGAATTGTTGATAGAGATGTAATTGAATTATCTAATTTACATAGACAAACATTATTTGATGAATCAGATGTTGGACAAGTAAAAGTTGAAGCAGCAGCAAAAAAATTAAAAAAATTAAATTCTGAATGTAACATTGAAGCTTTAACTGTTTCTGTAAATGATTATACTGCACTTGAAGTTGTAGAGGGATGTGATGTTGTAATTGATGCACTTGATTCAGTTAATGCAAGATATGCATTAAACAAAGCTTGTGTTAAGTTTGGAATTCCATTTGTTACAGGAGCTGCTGTTGGAACATCAGGACAAGCATTTACAATTTTACCAAAAGAATCTGCATGTTACTATTGCATGTTTCCTGCACTTGATGAAGATACAATGCCAACATGTAGTATTGAAGGAGTACATCCATCAATACTTTCTATCATGGGTGGAGTAGAAGTTGCAGAAGCTGTAAAAATAATTACTGGAAAGAAACCAAATTTATCAAATAGAATTTTACATATTGATTTAGAAAATTTAGATTTTAACAGTACAAAAACATTCAGAGCTGAAGAATGTCCAATTTGTGGAACTGGAAAATTAGAAGTTGTAGAAAAACAAGAATTAATTTTAGAAGAATTATGTGGAAGAAATAGAGGTAAGAGAACTTATTCCATTACTCCAACTGAAACCTTTGATTTAGATTCTGCAAGTGTTTCTGCAATTGCAAAAGAAAAAGGATTTCTTGTTGAGAATTTAGGTGACTTGGGACTATCTATGAGAACAAATGATCTTTCTGTTAATTTTATGAGGCGTGGTTCTGCAGTAGTTGTTGGTTCAAAAGATGAATCTGATGCAATTACACTTTACAAAACGTTATTATCTAAAATTTAGCCTGTAAATATTTCATGAATCCATAGTAAATGTTATAAAATATGGTTTTTTGATCTAAATATTGAAACAAATTATATAAAATATGTCTAAAATATATAAAAATAATGAAAAATATGAAAAATACATGAAAAAATCACAAGAAATGGTCAATTTGTGGACAAATCGTCCATTAGGCTTAAATACAAATTTTTAAAAAAAATATCAATAACATGAATAACGAAATAGGACGTAAATTAACTAGTCTTACGCTAATGACAATAATGTTAGCTGGTGGTATGGTTATTGCCGCACCTTCAATGGTGCCAGAAGCCGCAGCCGCTGGTCAACTTTATGTCTCCGCAGAAAACGCACAATTCGGAAACCTCTTTGGAGGTGGTCAAGTAATTGAGATTATTGTAAAAGATCCAAACAGAGCAGATACAGATGTAATTGAAGCTGAACCTGATGTCTACGTAGACAACAACAGACTACGTTTGGCACAAGCTGTCGACGGTTACTGGTATGCATACATTGGAGCCTATGGTTTCATTGATGATTCCGGTGACGACGACTTTGATTCTACATCTAACCATCTGGACTATGGTGTTACTGGAAGTGGTGACATGGAATGTCTAATCAGTCAGCATCACTTAGCTGCAGCATTGGATAATACTGCTATAGTAACTGGTGCTTCTTGTACTATGTTAGCTGCAACAACTGGAGTTATTACAAATCCGCCAACCCTATCTGATTGGAACAATACCAACAATGTTGGTGTTTTAGGTGGTAGTGAACCTACCTCGATCAATAGGGATGGAACTACAACGTTAGGTCAAATTGGTGTCAACGCCACTGAATGGCCTTTCATACAATTATATGGCTTCACCCAAGGTGATTTCGATATTGTACTTTCACAAGCTGGACAAGATGAAGTAGTCACATTAGACTATGATTCTTCAGGATTAGATGAATATGCACAAGTAGTTGTAGATAGACTCGCAGCAACCCAAGGTTCTGAAGTCCATCTAGAAATATTTGATCAAGCATTGAATATCGACCCAACTAATGAGGACATTGTAATCTTCTATGTCCCACAAGCAGGAAGTGGCGGTTCTGTATCATTTACGAATGGTACTGTACCAAACCAAGGCGCATCTGATTTTGCTGCAAATCATTACTTAGCAGAAACAATGGGCTTTGGTGATAACGGAGTTTTACACATAAACTACGACACTAACAGCATTAACACAAATGTATTTGCAAATCAAGCATCACTCGACGACGACACAGCAAACCAGTACCTGGTTTTCTATGAAGGAGCCGATAACAGTGGTGTCTTTTACAATACAGATGATGCCGATACTTCAAATCTAATTGTAGCCACAGACGCTAAAAGAGGAACAACTGGAACTATCGATTATAACGATACTCCAGTATCATTCGTTGTTACCAATGACTTTGGTGACTTAGATATGGATGAATCCTCTATTGGTGATGAGTGGAATTCCGGTGAAACCTTAGCAGTAACACTTGTCGATCAAGACTTAAACAAAAACTCATGGAGTGACGAAGATATGGTTATGACTAACGCATACAATAGCACAATTCCATCATTACAAGTTGGTAGCCCAATAACATTGGGTTCCAGTTCATTGATGGGAAGTGGTAATGCATCTGACGTTGGTATGACTGCAGGTACATTCAACAAGATTGTTACCTTAACCAGTCCATATGCCGGAGTCGCTCACGGTGAGTACACCCAATTCACATTCAATGGTACAACAGTAGCTGATGCACGTACCGCATTTAGTGATGCAGCATTTGTTCTTTTGAACTATGACCTCACTGAATTTACTGGTACAGTAACCGAAGTCGCCTTAGTTGACGCCTCCGGTGATTCAGTGATGGATGCAGAGACTGAAACCTTTGCAGCTTCTAGTGTTGGTACAGCTGGATTAGTCCGATTAAGTACATCATTTAATGATGCTTCCTCAGATGAGACCGCTGCCAATGCAATAGTAGAAAGTGATACATTACATATGAATTTCACAACTACTGATGCAGACCCACTAGTCGGAGAAACCGGCGATTCATTCTATATTGACATTTTCACCTTTGGTGATAGAGTCAACAATGCAATGTATCGTTTCCTCTTAGAGGAATCTGACGATAACTCCGCTACCTTTGAAGGTGATGTTGAATTCATTATGTTGAATCAACTTAACGTTGATAACGCTTCTACATTCACAGGTCTTACAACAACATCTGATAGTATCACCATGATTGTCCACGAGGACATGACTGATGAAGACTCACCAAGAATCAATTATTTGGATCTTGGAGCAGATGGTGTTGAAACTCAAATTGCTGATCAAGTAGCAGCCCCATCTCACAGTGGTACTGTCTCATTTGATTCAGACAATTACAAGACCGCAGATACAGTAGTTGTAACTCTCGATGATCAAGACATGAATACCGACTCAGAATTGATTGACGTTTACGTCACTCAGTCTGATGATAAAGTTGGAAATTCAAGTACTGATCACGTGTTGGATATAACATTTGACGACTCCCTATGGACCGGATTATATGAGACAGGCTTTACAATGGTAGAGACTGGACTTGATACCGGTATATTTGTAGGAAGTTTCCAAGTTCCATCAGGACAAACCGGTAAAGATATCGAGGTCAACTACAACGACCATCGTGATGCTTCCGGTGAAACTATAGAAGTTGGTGCCGGTGCAAGCGTTAATGCTAACACTGGTTCTGTATCATTTGATAGAAATGTATATCCAGTTCCATGGGGTAACGAAACTGATAGTGAACGATTCTCACTGCACTCAACTGCAGCAGAACCAGCAACTGTCACTTCATTGAGTCTTGCTCAAGGCAATGTAACAGTCCACGTGACTGTTACTGACGCAGATTATGATGTCTCCGCATTTGGTGAAGACAGTATTACAGATACATCAGTCGTTCTCAAAATTGAGAGAGGCTCATCTAGTACTACTGTAGCCACATTCGGTGACTCCGCTGCAAATGCCATTGTTGAAACATCTCCAACATCTGGTATGTTCGAGTGGGATCAAGCCATAGGATATAGGTCTGGACCTGATGATTCAGCCTGTCCAGCTGCATTCGCAACTGGTTGTGTCTTACAAGGTGATATTCTCACTGTAACATACACAGATAATGCTGATGCTTCAGGACAATCACAAACTGTTACTGACTCTGCAACTTTCGACCTTAGAAACGGTGTATTACAAGCCGATAAATCAGTCTACTTAATTGGTTCAGATATGATCTTAACCTTAATTGAGCCAGACTTCGATCGTGATAACGATGGAGCCGAATCCTACACACTCGATTTGATCGAGTGGGACTCTGATGCAGCAACTACTACCATGGGTACCTACGGTGTCACTGGTGCAGCCGCAGCATTTGATCCTGAGCCTTCTTTGCTCAGAGAAACAGGTGACTCTACTGGAATCTTCCAGGTAGTCATTGAAATCCCTGATACATTAGATGGTGAATTATTGGATAGAGGTGAACAAATCGACTTAGAATATACTGACTGGGGTCCAGCAGGTGCTGACTATGTTGGACAAGAGGATGAAGATATTGGCTTAACTGTCTATACTTCTAACTTTGGTGCAACTATAGAACTCGATCAAAAAGTATACACATGGACTGACAAAGTCTACATCACAATTGTAGCTCCTGACCATAACTTCGACAGTGGTTTAGTTGATGAAATCGGTAGTTCTTCTGGTGACCCAATAAAGGTCGCTACTAGAGGTAACGAATTAACTAACTACAAACTCGTTGAATCAGGTGCTGATACAGGCATTTTCATCGGTGAGGTAACTCTCGGTGGATTTGCACATGATGCAGATGGAGACGGTACAGCAGATATTACAGCAATTTCAGGCGGTAGTTCCGGTTCCGGACCTACTGAAGGAAAACTTGCAACAACTGACAATGATGGACTAACTGTCTCCTTTGAATTCTCAGAGGATGAAACAGTTGTAGGTTCAGCATTAATCAGATGGAATATCGGTGAAGTACAATTCCTCGAGGCCAGTTACCCAGCAAGCGGAACAGGTGTTGTAAGAATAATTGACGCAGATATGAACTTAAATCCAGAGGCAATCGACAACTTTGCAGTTGACGCTTGGTCTGACTCCGACGCCGGAGGTATTGACCTTACTGTAACTGAAACTAATGAGGCAACTGGAATTTTCGAGGGCACAGTATTCTTTACTACTGCCAACGATTCTTCCGGTCATAGACTCAGAGTAGCAGAAGGTGACACAGTCACCGCAGAATATGAGGACAATACATTACCTGATCCATATACTACTGCAGATGAACTTGATATCACAGCCACTACACTAATCGGTACTGTTGTACCACCTCTCGAGAGAGCACCAGCTGCTAACTTGAGAATAGTTGATGCATTCGGTAACAGCTTAAACGCTGTTAGCGTAGATCAACAAGTACAACTAACTGCTGACTTAGCAAATGGTCAAGATAGAGAGCAATCATTCGCATACTTAGTACAGATTCAGGATGGTGACGGTGTAACAGTCTCACTCGCATGGATTACTGGTTCACTATCAAGTGGTCAATCATTCAGCCCTGCATTATCATGGATTCCAACTGAAGGCGGTAGCTACACAGCAACTGCATTCGTATGGGAATCAGTAGATAATCCAACGGCATTATCACCACCAGTTAGTACAACAATAAGTGTACAGTAAGAATAACTAGTTCTAATTTTCCTTTTTTTCTTTTTTTGAATACCTCTTAACGAAAGTTATGCACAATTTTTTCACAAGTAATATCTAGGAGAACATTAGAAATAAATTAAAATGAAATCATTTGTTTTACTTTCTATTCTATTTGTATTTCTATTAATTCCAATCCAAGATTCTTTTTCAGAATTAGAAATTTCTACAAATACTAAAGTGTATTCTCCTGAACACACTTTACAAGTATATGGAACTGGTTTGCCTGGAGAAAATCTTATTTTAAGATTATTTGCACCTGATGAATCCATTACAAAATTTGATCAAGTTCAAACAAACCCTGATGGAACTTTTAATCATCAATTATTGATTTGGCCTGATCCTTCTACTGGTACTCCTTATGGAACTTATGTTGTTGAAGTGTTAAGTACTGAACAAAAAGGATTATCTAAAAAAATTGATATTAAATTTTCATCAACAACAGAACTAATTTCTGTTGCAGTAGAGCGGCAAATTGATACTGTTGTTTTTGCACCTGAAACTGGTGCAGCTAATCAATCATTTCGAGTATTCATTCAAACTACTCGTGATGGTTTAAACATTGGAAATAATCCCTCTGAACTTCTTGGAACTTCTATGATTCATTTACCTGATGGCTCATCATTATCTCTCAAAAATTATTTTAAAACATTATACCCTGGAGTCTATTACTTTGATTTTACTCCTTCACAAGAGGGAACTCATGTTTTTCAAATCTCTGTTTTTAATGAAGGCGTTACATCAAAAGGATTTGCTGCAACACATGTGTTGAGTCAAAATCTTGGTGGAATTAATAAACAAATAATTAAACTAAATTCTATTTTAGATGAAACTTCTAATGAATTAGATGTTTTAAAATCTGAAATTGAAGGATTTGATTCTACATTGTTAACTGCGAGTGAAAAAATTGATAAAAGTACTGGTACTATTGCTACATCTGTTGGAGCCATTAGTGAGGCATCCTCTCAGCTTAATTCTTTATTATTTCCAATTATAGCATCTATAGGAATTATAGTTGCATTACAAATTACAATTATTGCTAGAAGAAGATAATTACTACCATGCAACAAAATGTGAAACTAAACCATGATGTCTAAAATTGCACTTTTGTTTGGATTTTTATTGTTTTCATTAATCTTAACTAATTCATACGCATTACCTTTTGATGAATTAAGTTCATTGGATGATTCTCAAAATAAAATTATTTTTAATTCAAATATTATAGATATTGATTCAAATTTTTTTATTGAAAATGATTTTAAAAGATATTTAATTTTTGGTTCTAATTCATTACCTGATAATAATTTGCATAATAATTCTCTGTATGGGGTTAAATCTGATTATGGATTTTTTTCTGTATCTGTACTTTCTCCAGAATCTGCATCTAATCTTGTTTCTCAAGGATATAATGTAATTGAAGATTCACAATTAGATTTTCATTTATCTGAAAAAATAATTCCTGATGCTTCACGAATTGGTGAAATCACGGGTTCGAGTATTGCTATGCAACAATACAATGCATCTGGGAATGATATTGTAATTGCAATTGTGGATACTGGAGTTGATTTTTCAAATCCTGACATCCAACATTCACTTGCACGAGATGAACTGAATTATCCTATGATGTTGGATCCTGATGGACAAGGAATAATTTTAACAAATGCTACTTTTACCGCATTTCTTAATGAACGTGGTGCTCTTAAAAATTATGAAAAAGAAATTCCAAGTAATATGACTTCATCTGTATATTTTACAAGAGATGGTGTTTTCCTTGACATGTCTCAAGGTGGTAGTGGTACTACAATTCAGGTCTATAATTCATTTTATCCACAATTTGGAAATTCAATTATTTTTAATGGAACTATATCTGATGACATGAAAATTGGAAATAGTCATCATGATTATATTAAATCTGCAAGTGGTGTATATCATTTTGGTGTAATGTATCAGGGTGAATTTTTAGGTAAAATACAGGTTGTTCCTGTGCTTGTAGTTGATTCTACAATTGCTGGATTGTATGATACTATAATTCCTGATATTAGTACTTCTTGGACAGATTATGTACTAGATGATTTCAAACCTAATTCAAAATCTAAATATGATTTTGATTTTACAGATGAAACACCGATTACATTAGGCAGTGGAAATGAATTTTTAGTATTTGATTCAGATAATGATGGAAAAAATGACTACAGTGCAGGAACTTTTGGCGCGCAAGTCTTAGATGTTTATGGTGTAATTAAAAATAATTCTACTACAATTCATGATTCACTTAATGCAATTAATGGAACATTATTGCCGCCATTGGATCCAGATGGTAACTTTTTTGGTGTAATGACTGATTTCATGGGTCATGGCACATCTAGTGCAGCATCAATCACTTCCCGTGGCCAAGAATCTTATGATATTTACAATAATACAAAAAAATATTCTATAATTGGTGTAGCGCCTGATGCAAAAATTTTACCTGTTAAAGCATTATGGTTAGGTGATACTGTTTATGGTTGGCTATGGTCTGCAGGATTTGAAAATACTGATAATCATTGGAAGTTTTCAGGTAAACCAAAAGTTGATATTATTTCTAATAGTTGGGGGATTTCTAATTTCCCTTTATCCAACACATCTCCGGGTATGGATGTTTTATCTTTAATTCTAAGTATACTTTCAACTCCGCATTCTTTAGATGATGATTACCCTGGAGTTACAATTATTTCAAGTGCTGGAAATTCTGGACATGGGTATGGAACAATTGGTTTACCTAATGCATCACCTTTTGGAATTTCAGTTGGTGCTACAACTAACAACGTATTTGTTGGATACGGTCCTTTCAAAGATCAACCAAGATTTGGTAATAATACAATTCATTATGATCATGTAGTTGACTTTTCTAGTAGAGGTCCTAGCTCTATTGGTGATCCTAAACCTGATATTATGAGTATTGGTGCTCACGGGTTTACACCATCAAGTATTTTAAAATCTGATAAAGATTCTAAGGATGAATCCTTTTCGTTATTTGGTGGAACTAGTATGGCTGCACCATTAGTTTCAGGAAGTGCTGCAATTTTGATGGAAGAAATGAAAAATGAATCCCAAGATTATGATTCATTTACAATTAAAAATATCTTAATGTCAACTGCAACTGATTTACAAAATGATCCGTTCACTCAAGGATCTGGATTATCAAATATTAAATCTGCTTTAGACTATGTTCATGGAAATAATGGCATTTTCATAGTCTATAATGATGCATCTTATGATAATCTACAAGAAATTCTTACACCAGCATTAACTAATTTAAATTCAACCACAATTGGATTTGAAAAATTTAATTTTCCATCAAAATCATTTCCTATGACTAGCTGGTTTGCAGGACAATTATTGCCTGGAGATAGTGCTACATCTACTTTTACAATCAAAAATCCTACTAATGAAACACTCACAATTAGTATAAATCCAAATACTCTTTCTTTAATTGAAAAAACTCAATTTGATGGAATTACAACTGTACGACAACATGATTCTATTTTAAATGAAACTGGAATTTATATTCCAAATTATGTTAAATTATCTGATATTCAAGAACATTCTCCATTAAATCATCTTTCTATTGAAGAAAATCCAATTCCTGATGAATCTTCTTTAATGATATTGAATTTAAATTTCCCTTTTAATCAATTCATGAATGATACATCAGAAGTTTATGCAGATGATCTCAAAATCTCTTCATTATACATTTATGATTGGCTTGATAACAACAATGATACAAAAACTACTTCTGATGAATTATCTATGGTAAATCGAGCTGGATCTTGGGGAACCGTCCAGGAATTACGAATATCAGAACCTAAAGAAAAATTTGATGGTGTCCCATTAATTGGAGTTTACCCAGTACCGCAAGTATTTTCTTTTTGGTTAGGTAATACACATCAAAATTCAACTTCAATGGACTATACTCTTTCTGCAAGTTATTATGAAAAAAATAATTGGTCTTTGATATTGCCTGATTCTAAAATAATTGATGTACCCCCAAAAAATTCTACAACTGTTGATGTTACTTTAATTGTTCCTGACGATTTACAAACTGGTGTATATCAAGGATTTCTAACTTTTGAAAGTGATGAACATTCTGTTAATGCACCTGTATCTTTTGTAATTAAACATCCAATTATAGAAAATGATACTACGATCTTGATTGAAGGGATTTCAAGTAATGATGTACTATATGGAAATGGTTACACAAAAGGTGCATTTGATATGTCTAGTAGATACATGGCTGGTGATTGGAGGCAATATTATTTTGATGTTCAAAATGAATTAGTTAACACTGCTGTGATTGAACTTTCATGGGAACTTGAAGATACAAATCTTGCAGTATTTGCAATGGATCCATCTGGAAAAATAATTCAAACAAATGTTCCTTCTGGAGTGTTTGGTCATTTTCTTGAATGGCCATCACTTGATTGGTTAGGTAATTCAGTTTTTAGTCAGGGTGGAGGATTTTTCCCAGTTAAAAATAAAGATGCAACATCCACTGTACTTTATGTTCCGCTTAATCAAACTGGTACTTACACCATTTTAACACATTCCACTTTGTTTGCTGGTAATTCTACTACTGAATCAATAATACTTGCAGCAAAATTTACAAATATTTCATCTGAAATTATTTTAGATCCTCAGAATAATTTAGAATCTGATTCATTAATTATTGATTCTAAAGAATTGGATATGATTTCTAATTCAAATAATGACACTACAATAATTTCAAATAATGACACTATGGTGACTTCAAATAATGACACTATGGTGACTTCAAATAATTATCTCAATTTAGGATTTGATTTTGGACTTGTAGTTGGAATTGTTATTGGAGTTGCGATCGGAATATCTTTGTTATTCATTTATAGGCAAAAAAATACCTAAAAATCGAACAAGGTTTATAACCAATTTGTCGAGTATTCCAGCTTGAATGTCGGAGGTTGGGACAAAAAAATCTGATGGGTTATCTCGCAGAGATTTTTTAAGATTAATGGGTGCCGCAGGCACAGGTTTAGCATTTGCTCCATTTATCCCATTTGGCGATTTTATGCCTAATCCTAATCAAGCATCATTAGAAAAAGTTCCAGTAATTTTACCTGACGGAAGTCAAGCAAATATCAATACATATGAAATTAATTCTGCACAAGTTATAACATATCCTTCAACTGGAGACGCTGCACTTGATGCAGAAGCATTTCGTAAATGGCAATTCATTAGACTACCTGAAGAATTAGGTGGTGGAAAAACTGACACAACTAGTATCCGTGCATATAGTATGATTTGTCTTCATCTTTGGTGTTTATGGAAGTATTGGCCTGAGGATGGAAGAAAAAGAGGGGAATGTCCTTGTCATGGTAGTATGTACGATCCAACAACTGGAAAAGCTTTTGTTGGACCAGCATCAGTACAAGCTTCACCATCAGATACATTACCTGAATTAACTTTAGAAATTGATTCTGATGGACTTGTTTTTATTTTACCACCTAAATTTGACGCAAACAATAATGGAGTAATTGGATATGGCCGTTTCGCTTGAGAGACACACGGGTATTGTAGCCCTACTTTATTGGATTTGGGATGGAGTAGATAGAACTATCTTTACTGCAATAAAATTTTCTTTCCCTGCAAGATTTGTAAGTCCGTTTGGATTTTTGGGAATGTTAACGTTTACTATATTTATCATTCTTGGAGTTTCAGGAGCTCTATTGATGTTTTACTACCAACCTATTTTGGATAGAGCATGGGATAGTGTTGAATTCATTAACGATGATGTGCCATTTGGTTTTCATATAAGAAATATTCACTATCATGGTTCTAATGCAATGGTTTTACTTGCAGTACTTCACATGTATTATCAATACTTTAGTGGAAGATACAAAATTAGAAATGAAATTTTATGGATGACTGGTGTAATTCTTGGTGTTGTTACAATCCTTGAAGCCTTTACTGGTTATGATGTAATCTTTAGTGAAAGAGCGGAACTTGCGATTAGTATTGCAGCATCGTTGACAACATCTATTCCTGTTGTGGGACCAACAATTAGAGATGCGGCGCTGGGTAGTGGATTTTCAGATTTTGTTTTAAGATTTTATGCACAACATGTGTTCTTGTTACCTATTGTCATGCTTGGATTAATGGCAGTACACTTCCCAAGATTCTTAGTCTTTGATGTTCCAATGGTTATGGCAATTGGTGGCGCTATTTTGATCACTGGTGGTGTTTTCCCAATTGATATGGGATTCAAGTTTGAACCCACAGTACCGCCTGGTGTGACAGTCCCAGAATGGTACCTTACTGGAATTTACGCTTTTATGAGAACACAGTATGACAAGTTTGTTACAGGCTTATTGTGGCCATTAGTGTTTATCATATCTCTTGTCTTGATACCCTTCCTTGATAGATACAAGAAATTCTCATGGAGAGATAGACCAATGGTTACTGCATTTGGTATAACTAGTCTTGCACAAATTATGGTTACGACTTATTGGGGATTCTATATTTCTCCTGATGTATCAATCCCATTAGTAGAACGTTTGGTTATTGATCCGTTATTCTTCTATGCAACAATGATTTTGTTAGTTCCATTAGGATTTGGATTTACATATATGATGATTAAACTTGCTAATGAAGCTGAAAGAAAATCAAAACTTGCAAAAAATACAGGTCCACAAAAAGTAGCAACCATCAATCTTTCTGATAAATGGATAAATTGGTTACTTGTTGCACTCTTAGCATTCCAAGTATTCCTCAATATTGCAGCATACAATGCAGCTTTAACTGGAATGAAGAATATTTCATTATTCCTAATTGGAATTATTTTGTTGGTATTTGCAGCATTCTTCCATATCTACAGATATGCATTAAGTCAACAAAAGAATGCTCCACCACCAGCACCTGTAAGAATTGTAGAAGATTTTCCAGAACTACCTGAATCCGAAGTAACTCCAGAAATTACTGCAGATTCAACTAATGACGCATCTAAACTTTCAGATGATGGCACTGAAGAAAAACCTAAAGAATTAACACCTACAGTTCCAACGCCAACAACTAAAGCTGATTTGGATATTGGAACTAATAATTCTAATTTAGATTCTCAAGATCTTACAAAACCTTGATGCAAAAAATTCTAAACAAGCTTTATAAGAACTTGGAAGATTTACAAAAATTATGAGTACCACCACATCAAGTCATGCATATGGAATTGGTGTAATTGCATTAATTATTGGTATGGGAGCTTCAATCTTATTCTATACTTCATTTTATTTACCTGAGTCTTTAGAAAAACCATCTGTTGACATACATATTTTGGAACCCACTGAAAATTTTCTAATTAGTATTGCTGAAGGTGCAGCAACTGAAGGAAATCCTAGTTATGTTCCAAATAAACCAACGATAACTCTAACAATAGATAATCACGTTATTTGGATGAATGATGATGTAACCCCACATACTGTTACAGCGGATCATAGACATATGGATTCATACAGTGGTGAGTTTGGTTCTACTGGAGTTGTAATGCCTGGTGATTCTTATGAATTCATATTTACTGAACCTCAAGAATTACATTATCACTGTGATCCTCACCCATGGATGACAGGATCATTAGTTGTTGAGAAAAGTAGATTTTAGTTAGAATATTTTGCAAAAATTATTTTACTTTCAATTTCTTTATGTTGCTCAATTATTGATACTCTAAATTTTACTTCATATTCTTGATTTGCTTCAAATTCAATTAATGCTGTAAATTTTGCTTTATTTTCAGGCATTGTATCTTTATTGATAAATAATCTTGAAACGTGTTGTGAGATCTTTTTTTCATTATATGATTTGTAGATAATGTGCTCATTTGAATCTAAAATTGTTGTATTTACTACTACTCCATCATATCTTCCTGGATATGATACATTAATTATTCCAATAATTTCAGAATTTTGATGTATATCAGTTGAATTTAGTTTAAATTCTAAATCTCCCATGTGGAACTTCTTATGGTTGTGAATAAATAATTTGTTAAGTGGGCCCAAAGGGCTTCGATCCCTTGACCATTGGATTAGAAGTCCAACACTCTATCCATGCTGAGCTATAGGCCCAGAAACCTACCAATTAATTGACATTTTAAGGGTTTACAGCCATTTTTTGTTATGACTTTCTCTTTCCATTTTGAATAAGAATTGTTGAGCATATCCACAATATGGGCCAAAATAATTTACAATTTTTTCATGAAGTATTTGATACTGTTTTTCTGTAATTGTTTTTGTTTCTATTTTAAATTCATTTGAATAATATTTTTCTAAAATTTTAATCATCCATGTATCTAATGGGAATGCTTCTAATTTGTTTAATGAAAATAATAATATACAATCTGCCACTTTATTTCCTACGCCTGGAATTAAACGAATATTTTTTTTTGCTTTTTGATAATCACATTTTTCTAAGTATTCAAAATTAATTTTTTGTAAAACAATCATTTTCGATGCTTGTTTGATAAATGAGGCCCTATATCCCACTCCACATTTTTTAATTTCTTTGATTGAAGCTTTTGCAAGTTTTTCTGGTTCAGGAAATAAAAAAAATTCTTTATTTTGTATTTTTACTTTTGTTCCAAATTTTTTAGATATTTTTTCTAAACTATTCTTGATTTTTTGAATATTTGAATTTGATGAAATAATGAATGAAATCATACACTGAAATGGATCTTGTTTGAATATTCTTAATCCTTCATATTGTTTTACAGATTTTTTTACTATTTTATCTTTTGAAATTGATTTGATAATTTCTTGCATATTGTCATTTTTTCTAAAAAAATCTGTTTTTGAATTTAGAATTGATTTGATTGTTCCATTTTTGTTTATTTTTAATATATCTTGACCATTTACTCCATACCAATCCAATCCATTTTTTTCCCAAAGAAAAACTTGACCACTATTTATTGAATTATCTATATTTATTGAAAATCTATCATTCATCTTAGATAGTTATTTTATCATTAACCATAGGTGCATATGTCTCTAAACCAAATTGTTCATGAATTTCTTTAGCAAATATTTGACATGATTCAGAATCCCCGTGAACAGTCCATACTTTTGGATTCCCTTTGATAGTCTTAATCATTGAAAATAATTCTTTTTTATCTGCATGTCCTGAAAATTGGAATTGTTTAACTTCTGCTTTTACCGTAAGATCATTACCTCTAGTTGATACTTTTCCTGTATCTAGTAGTTTTTTACCTGGTGTGCCTTCACCTTGGTAAGAAACTAAAGCAATTCCATTTTTACTATCAAATGATAATTGTTGTAAGTAATATACTGCATTACCTCCAACTAACATTCCAGCTGGTGATATTACAACACATGGTTCTCCCATTGCACGTTTTCTTTCTGCATGTTCTCTAATTGCAGTTGAACTTTTAATTGCCTCTGCAAAAATTTTAGGATCTCTAAGATATTCTGGATGTTTGAACATTATTTCATTAACTTTTAGTGCCATTCCATCCATTATGATTTTGTGTTTGAAGTTTGCACTTCGTAAAATACAAGCCATTTCTTGAGATCGTTCAACTGAAAATGATGGAATAAATAAAATTCCTTTTCTATCCATTACTTCATTTGCAAATTCTATTAATTGTTCTTCTGATGTTTTTCTAGGAATTTGTTCTGTTTTAGCATACGTACTTTCAGTAATTAGTAAATCTATTTCTCCAATATCTGTATCCATTTCTCGTAACATTCTTGACCCATTTGTTTTGATATCGCCTGTGTAGAATAATTTTTTCTTTTCTGATTCTACTAAAACAGTACTTCCACCAATCACATGTCCAGATTCTCTAAATTCAAAAGTTGCATTACCTTTAGTTACTTTTTCTTTAAATCCAATTTCTTTTGCATTTTTCATCATATTGTTTAATTCTGGCAAGTCAAATGAATGTGAATTTTTTTCAATTTTTAACATATCATTAATTAATAATTTTGAAAGATCAAATGTTGGTGGGGTAGCATATACATCTGTATTGCCACTTACAAATAATGATGGAACATTTCCTGAATGATCTAAATGGGCATGAGTAATTATAATTGCATCCAAATCTTTAGGCTTTACATGTAGAGGATATTGTGGAGGTGAGCCTCTTCTTCCGAACATCACTCCATAATCTAATAGTAATTTTGTACCATTACAATTGACTAAAAACCCTGATCGACCTACTTCGTTTGCAGCACCTAATACTTGAACATCCAAGGATTACATGCATTTTCAACGACCTTAAAACCTTTTTTAGATACATTCGATCATTATCTCTAGTATATAATCGACAAAAGCTTTAATTAGTGACAGCTAAGATTGGATCCTCATGGGAAGAACCTATGATCAATGGATAGCTGAACAAGACCAAGCTGTCGTAGCAAAAACTCGTGCAGGTGACGAAGGAAATAAAGTACTTCTAAACCAGATCAACTGGATTTGGGTTAACAATCTTATGAACAAGAAAGCAGAACTTAATCCATCATCAGCAGAATTACTCGACTGGGTAACCTCTGGCCAAATTGATGCAATGAGAAAATAAACGTACACACATCGCGTTAACTTTTTATTTTTAAATTTTTTAATTATACCCTTTGCGCATATTTTTTCTTCGATCATTTTCATAACAGAGTTATGATATTCAATCATGGTTTAAATAGTGACATTGATATTTTATTTTCATAATGCCAATAGCAATACTTCCAGACATTGATGAACAAAGATGTATCGGATGTGCACTATGTGTAGAAATCTGTACAACACTTGGTCCTGATGTCCTTAGAGTAAAACCTGTTGAAGGCTGGAAAAGAGGTAAAGCATTCGTTTTCTACCCAGAAAGATGTATTTCTGATGGTGCATGCATAGGTGTATGCCCAACAAAATCAATCTTTTGGATGAGACCAATGAATTACACCGCTGGACAACCAGTACCTCTTCACAAAAACGGTATCTTCATCAAAGGTTGGGCAGAAGACGCAGCACTATAAGGCTGAATCTTTTAGCACATTCTTTTTATTTTTATTTGTTAAAGTAATTTTTTTACCCGAATGATTTTTTCTTAATTTCTTTTGGTAATGTTTTTACAAAATATCTTAAAAATTCATCTTCTTTATTATAATGAATTTCTAAAAATTTATTTTTCTTAAAGAAATTTTCCCATGTTTTTTCAAATATCACAAATTCTTTTGGATTATAATCAATTCTAGAAGTTTCATGATGTGCTGCAGGAAATATATCTGAAATTTCAATTGGAATTAATCCTAAATGTGGATTATATTGACATACTTGAAATGCTTCAAAATCTTTTAGTTTCTTTGTGAGTCTCTTATATTCTTGAGAAAGATATCCTGGTTTTGTATTTGATTCTTTGATGATGATTAATTTTTTTTTCTTTGATTTGAATTTTCTAACTATTTTATGAAATGATTGAACTTCTGGACGATATTGATCCTCTTTATTGTATAGAAAAATTGCTTTTTCTTTGAATTTTGGTGTACCTAAACCTAAAAATTCATAATTTTCAGTCATCACTTCAATCATTTCAAATAATTTTGGATGTGCTCTTGCCTTTTTTATGACATATTCCCATAGTCTTCCTTCATGAATTGCCTGTTTCACTTTGTCTACTTCTAGTTTAATTGCATACAAATTGTGAATTGCTAATTCATTTATTTTCAATGTATCTTCTAATTGACGGAATTCATCAGGAGTATATTTAGAACATATTTCACAATTACATGGGAATATTTCAATATCTGACAAATACCGTGTTCCATCATCTGTAATGTATCTTAATTTTTTAGCATACAGCATGTATGAAGCTGAATCAAATGTATCACATCCTAATGCTATTGCAAATGGTATTGTAAGTGGATGACCTGCTCCAAAAAGATGTAGTGGTACTGATTCTGGCATTTGTTTTTTTGCAGCTACAATCATTTGTGCTAATAGTTTATACTCATATGATTCCATAAATTCAACTGGACTTCCTAAGGCTAACATCTGGAAACCCATATCGATTAATGCTTTTGTTGATTTTGCTACAAGATCAAAATGTTCTCCTCCTTGAATTGGACCAATCCAAATCTGTCCATTATCTTTACTATCATCAAGAGTTTGTTTACAAACTATGAGCGTATGTTTTACATATGCTTCAGCTTTTTTAATTGGTAATCCATAACCTGTTGGTTTATCTAACGGAATTGCAAAATCTGTTAATATTTCTGTTTCAAAATTTGCCATATCTGGTGGTAATACTTCTAGGTCTCCATACTCCAACACCTGATACCCTCCAGAATCTGTCATGATTGATTTATCATAATCTATTATTTTGTGAATTCCTTTTTTTACTGCTTCATCACCATAATTATTTTTTGTAATGTATGCATTTGTAATAACAACATCAAAACCAATTTCTTTAATTTTTTTTGATGGTATTGTTTGTTTTACTGGATGAATAACAGGAACAAATGCTGGTGTCTCTATTTTACCATGATTTGTATACATGGTTCCTATTCTTCCTGCTAGATCTGTTTTAGAAATTTCAAACAAGTAATTAGAGAAAATTACAGGTGTTATTTAATCAATGAGTAAAAAATTTTTCTAAATCGTTATTTTTTGTTACTAAATTTAACCAATCTACTTCTTCATTACCTTCTTTTTTAGAAATAATTTCTAACACTTTTTCAACTACCTGTTGAATATTTTTTTCACTAACGTCTATTTGAAATGCTTTTTCTTCAAATTTTTCAATTGTATCATGAGTAATAATTCCTAATATCTCACTACCTGTATTTTCTTTAATTTTAATTTCTGAATAATTCCTTTCTTTATAGACTGATTCTAAATCATATGGATTTCTTCTTAATATTATGATTATTTTTACTTGATTTTTTTCTAAAACATATGGTGCTAAATGACCTACAATTATTTTTTCATTTAATTTTCTTTCTCCAAGTATTTTTGCAAGATTTTGAGTATCTACATCATTTGTATTTTCATTTTTTTCAAATAACTCTAAATCTTTTGCAACAATATTGATATCAATTATTGAAAAATTTAGTATTTCTGAAATTTTTTTTGTAATTGTATGTTTACCAACGCCTGGATTTCCAGTGATTACTATTGACATAATATTAAATCATTAGAACTAGATTAAACGATTTCTGCAATACTAATAAGTAGAATTACATTTTTGGGGGTATTGCAAATTGGATTAATTGGAAAAGCAAATGTTGGAAAATCGACATTTTTTTCTGCTGCAACTGAAACAACTGTAGCTTCTGGTAACTTTCCATTTACAACAATTGAACCAAATGTTGGTGTTGCTTATGTGCAATCTGATTGTGCTTGTAAACACTTTGATCTTAAACATGAAAATCCATTATGCATTAATGGTACTAGATTAATTCCAGTAAAATTAATTGATGTCGCTGGTTTAGTTCCAGGTGCACATGAAGGAAAAGGATTAGGTAATCAATTCCTTGATGATGCAAGACAAGCTGAAATTTTAATTCATGTTGTTGATATTGCAGGTACTACTGATATTCAAGGTCAACCAATATCTGTTGGTGTACATGATCCTTTAGAAGATATTGCATTTGTACAAGATGAATTTGATCAATGGTTTATTGACATCCTTAAAAGAGAATGGGATAAGATAACTCGTGAAATAGATCAAAAACGAGCAAAACTTACTGATGGCATTGCAAAAAGATTCAGTGGATTAGGAATTAAAGATTATCAAGTACAAACAATATTACAAAAACAAGGTCTTATTAGTAGAAATCCAAAGGAATGGAATGATTCTGATATAGAAAATTTTGTTAAAGAATTAAGACAAAATACTAAACCAATGATTATTGCTGCAAACAAAGCAGATCTTTGTCAAGACCTTGATATTCTTAAAAAAATTACCGATACAATAGTTCCTTGTAGTGCTGAAACAGAATTATTATTACGAAAAGCTACAAAAGCTGGTATAATTAATTATACTTCTGGCGATAATGGATTTAAAATAAATGAGGAAAAAGAAATTCCTGTTCCACAACAAAAAGCACTTGATCTAGTTAACAAAATTTTTTCTAAAATCACATCAACTGGAATTCAAAAAATTCTAAATAGTGCAGTATTTGATTCCTTAAATCTAATTGTTGTCTATCCTGTAGAAGATGAATCTAAATTTACTAATAAGGAAGGTGTAGTTTTTCCTGATACAAAATTACTTCCACAAGACTCTACTGCTAAAGATTTGGCAAGTTTAATCCATGCTGATATTGCAAAAGGCTTTTTGCATGCAATAGACTGTAAAACTAAACAAAGAATTAGTGGTGATCAAAAATTAAAACATGGTGATGTGATCAAAATTGTATCTACATTAAGCAGAGGATAATATGCTTGGTTTAGGAATTGAAAGTACTGCACATACATTTTCTTGTGCTATAATTGAAAAAAAAGGTAAAAAAGGTAAAATTCTTTCTGATGTAAGAAAAATTTATCGACCTGAGGCTGGTGAAGGCATTCATCCTAGAGAAGCATCTCGTCATCATATTGAAAATAGTTCATCTGTATTATCTGAATGTCTTAAAGAAGCCAATGTATCTGTTCAAGATTTAGATCTTATTTCATATGCTGCTGGACCTGGATTAGGTCCTTGTTTACGTGTTGGTGCGGTTGTTGCAAGATCTTTATCTTCATTTTATAAAATTCCAATTTATCCTGTAAATCATGCAATTGGTCATATTGAATTAGGAAAATTACTCACTGGTTCAAGTGATCCTTTAGTTCTTTTAGTTTCTGGTGGACATACAATGCTTTTGTCTTTTCTTGATAAACAGTGGAGAGTTTTTGGTGAAACATTAGATATTACATTAGGTCAATTACTTGATCAATTTGGTAGATCAATTGGTTTTGCATCTCCTTGTGGAAAAAATATTGAAGAATTAGCATCAACTTCTACAAATTATGTTTCATTACCATATTCTGTTAAAGGTAATGATGTATCATTTTCTGGATTACTATCTGCAACAAAGCCTATTTCTGAAAAAAGTAAAGTTGATGCTTGTTATTCTCTTCAAGAAACTGCTTTTGCAATGATTAGTGAAACTGTAGAACGTGCATTATCTTTTACATCTAAAAAAGAATTAATGATTGTAGGTGGTGTTGCAGCTAACAAAAGATTATCTGAAATGTTAAAAGATGTATGTAAAAGACATGGTTGTAAATTTTTTGTTGTACCATTACAATATGCTGGAGATTGCGGTAGTCAAATATGTTGGACTGGACTTTTAGAATCACAAGTTAAGGAAGGTGTTTCATTAAAAGATACATTTGTAACTCAATCTTGGAGATTAGATTCAGTGGTAGTTGATTATTGAGAATCTTTTTGTTGTATTGTTTGCTCTATACTTTTTAACCAACCTTTTGTATTAAAAACTCCAAATTTGTATGTCTGTTCACTATCCTTTATTTTTGTTGTAAAACATATTTTTTTTATGAATAATCCTTCTTTCCATGTTTTTACTACATCCTCTAATGGGACATCAAGTACAGTTTCACCCATACGTTTTGTAAAATCCATTATTCTTGATTTTGTTTTATCAAATGCTAATCTCTTATTTGTTAATGTTAAAATCCCTGGACCTAAGTTATCCTCATTACAATCTTCTTGTTTTATTCTTTTTTCACCATCTTCCATGATTAACTTTTATTGAATTCTTTTGGATATAATGTTAGTGAAATTAATAAAAAAAGGTGCTGAGGCTGATATCTACACAGGTATGTGGAATAATTCTAAATCTATTTTTAAAATTAGAAAAATTAAAAATTATAGAAATTCTTTACTTGATTCCAAAATACGTAAACAACGTACAATTAAAGAATCACAAATACTTTCTCAAGTAAAATCTTTTGGGATTCCTTCACCCCTTGTTTATTTTGTTAATTTAGAAAAAAGTATGATTGTAATGCAAGAAATTCCTGGAAAGTCTGTACATGATTTATCTGAGTCAAAAATTGTTGAAGTATCTAAAGAAATTGGTAAGTTAGTTGGACTTTTACATAAAAATGGAGTCATGCATGGAGATTTAACAACATCTAATTTCATTTTATTTAAAAATAATATTTACATGATTGATTTTGGACTTTCTCAAAATACAATAAAACCTGAAGATCATGCAGTTGATTTACGATTAATTAAAGAAATTCTTAACAGTGCACATGCAAAAATTATGGAATCTTCTTGGAAAAATTTTCTAGTAGGCTACAAATCTATAGTTGGAATTACTTATCAGACTAAAATAGTAAAATTAGTTTTAGATATTGAAAGTCGTGGTAGGTACGCACAAGTTGTCTGATGTATTCTTTGTATCATCAAATATTCATAAATTTAAAGAAGCCAAAGAAATTTTAGATTCTTTTGGACTATCTATTCAATTTTTTAAATTAAATTTAGAAGAAATTCAATCAAATTCTATTAAACAAATAGCAATTAAAAAAGCACAGGATGCATTTTCAAAATGTAAAAAACCTTTGATTGTTGAAGATGATGGTATTTTTATTGATTCACTAGGTGGATTTCCAGGCCCTTATTCTTCTTATGTTCAAAAAACTATTGGAAATAAAGGGATTCTTAATTTATTGAAATACAATAGGGGTGCAAAATTTGTTTCAACTATTACATATTGTGATAAAAACGGTTTAGAATCTTTTGAAGGAAAACTAGATGGAACTATATCTAAATCTCAAAAGGGAAAAGGTTGGGGTTATGATCCAATTTTTATTCCAAAAAATATGCAGAAAACTTTTGCTCAATTAGATGAGAAAAATATTATTTCACATAGATATAAAGCACTAAAAAAATTTTCTAATTGGTATTTGCATAAGTAGGAATCCAACGATCAATAAATCGTTCGTTATTTTGTAAAATTGATATTCTTGAAACAAGACTTTCATCCATAATTGAAAATATTTTACTTTGTTTTGCTATTTGCTCACTGAATTTTTTTACTTCATGCATCTCTAACATATTTTCATGTTCAAGTCTATTAGTTGAACGTCCAATGTGCATGTATGATTTAATTTCAATAAAATGTGGACTTGCTTTTCTAAACATGTCTGCAAATGCAGGTATCATCTCTTTCTGATCATTATAATTTCTAATCAATGTAATTCTCAAAACTGTTCGTGTATCTAGATTTTTTAACATATCTAGTGTTTGATTCCATCTTTCCCATGAATCATCATATTTTGGTTTGTTTATTTTTATAAATGATTCATAATCTGCAGCATTAGTTGATAAATACAATTGTGTTGGTAGTGCATCTTCATCTTGTAATTTTTGAATCATGTCTGGTTCTTGTCCATTTGTTACAAGGAAAATTGATTTTGTTGCTTCAAGTGATTTTAGATATTTAATTAATTCTGGTAATTTTGGATACATTGTTGGTTCACCTGAAAGTGAAATTGCATAATGAGCAGGTAATAATGATTCATCTAATCTTTGTTTATCGTTTCTGGAATCCCCATAAAATCCATCGATTAATTTTTTCCTTTCAGTCATCAATTTAGTTAAAATTTGTTCAGGTTCTGCAATTTGTTCAGGCTCCATTTTCATTGAATCATAAAATTCCATTGGTCTCCAACAATATACACAACGATTTTCACAATGCATTCCAGCTGGTGAAAATTCCATACATTGATGAGTTGAAATTCCATAAAATTTGTGTTTATAACAACTTCCTTCATGTTTGAATGATTTTTTCGTCCAGTGACATAATTCAACTGTTGAGTGATCTGCTACTCCGTACTTTGCTTTTTTAAGTTGAGCAGATATGGATGGTTTAATTTGAATTAGATTATCTTCATCAGTATCTACAATTTCTCCAGAACAACTCATGCATTGAACTTTGATTTGATTTACTTAAATTCATTTAGATGTATTTATAGTAAAAAATAGTACATTTTTCAACTTAAAGTGTAATTTAATAACTGGAATTGTTGATAATAATCATAAATTGAAAGTCAAATATGCTATTGTATTTTTGTTCTTGCTTGGTTCTACACTAAGTATTTCTATTTCTCCTATTTTGGCTGCATCTGATATTGATAATGATGGGGTTTTAGATAATATTGATAGTTGTCCTCGTCTTCAGGAAGATTATTTTGGTGACATTGATGGTTGCCCTTCTAAAAATGTAGCATGGTTGGACACTGATTTTGATGCTATTCCTGATGATGTGGATCAATGCATTACACTTCAGGAAAATTATAATGGTTTCCAAGATGAAGACGGTTGTCCTGATGATAATTCTACTGAATTAATTTTTGATCAAGACTCTGACGCTATTCCTGATTTAGAAGATCATTGCCCATTAGTTTCTGAGACTTACAATAACTTTGAAGATGAAGACGGTTGTCCTGATACGCTTGCAATAGATTCTGATTCTGATGGTGTTCAAGACTTTTTAGATTTATGTCCTGATACTCTTGAAACTTGGAATGGATTTGCAGATTATGACGGTTGCCCTGATGAAGTAATAAATCCTGATTCTGATTATGATGGGATTTTAGATATTGATGATAATTGTATTAATGAGCGTGAACGATACAATAACTTTGAAGATGAAGACGGTTGTCCTGATATATCCCCTTATGTAGAATCTCTTGATTCTGATTCTGATAATATTCGAGATACTGTTGATTTTTGTGTATATGAAAAAGAAACTTACAATAATTATCAAGATGAAGACGGTTGTCCTGATACCCCTTCTACTGATTTATTTAAAAATAATTTAATGAATGATTTTGATTCTGATGGGATTATTGATAGTGTTGATAGTTGTTTAACATTACCTGAAACTTACAACAACTTTGAAGATACAGACGGTTGTCCTGAATTTTCTAAATATTATGATTCAGACAATGATGGTATCTTTGATGATGTTGATAACTGTAAATTTGAACTAGAGACTTACAACAACTTTGAAGATACAGACGGTTGCCCTGATGAAACAATCACTGA
>CABXPS010000013.1 GCA_902514095.1 uncultured marine group I thaumarchaeote
CAATTTTTGATACATTCAAAACTAAAAATCAAGAATTAACAGGGGAAGCAAAGAGACAAAGAGCAATCATTACAATTCTTGGAAGTAATGTTAATCCAGCTGAACGAACAAGAACTGGAATTTCCCAAAAGATCGCAAAAAAACAAGAAATCACCTGGAAGAATATCTATTCAGGGATTTTTAGAGATCTAGATGAGATCTTACTTCCAATGGGAATTGCAGAAGAGAATGGAAGATTGCCACTAAAAAGAGGACCAAAAGCATTACAAGAAAAAGGAATACCATATTATCATTTAACAAAAAAAGGAGTTTTAGTAAAATTGTCAATTAACGGGGTTGAAAATATGTCATCAGAATTTAAAAAATTTTTTGCAGAATCTGAACCAAACGAAAAAAAATTTGAAACCATTTTAAGTAAATTTATGACTAATAGTCCAACTTTCACATACTCAATTTTTCAAAAATATGTTAAGGCATTTTGTGAAGATAAAATTAAAGAAATACTTCCTTTTGATCTCTCAAAATTACAAGATATTCCAGATGAGAATTTAATTATTCAAAAAGAAATTGTTTTAGCCTTTGAAAAATTGTCAAGTAAAGAAAAAAAGGAAGCAATTGTATTTTTAGAGAAAATTACCTAAAAATTGACTCTAATTTAGACCGCCAAACATTAAAATCAGTAAATCATCGAGATTGATCAAAATGAGTGCTTCAAAAAATGTCTATGCATCTGTTAAATCATATAGTAAAAGAGGAAAATTACTAAAAAAGGAGGATTTTCAGACTTTAGCAGAATCAAGAGATCTTGATGAATTAATGATTCGTATTAAAAATACAGTTTACGCAGATGCAGTGGCTGAAGTAGAAAAACCATATACATCTCAAAACATTGAATCTGCCCTACGGAGTCATTTAGCTGATATTCATTATGGAATATCAAAAACTGCTGGAGGTGGAATATTAGATGCTTATTATTTGAAATTTATCATATCCAATCTAAAACAAATTCTAAAAGGAAAAGTGTTAGGAAAATCTCAAGAAGAAATTGAAACTCACATTAATCTTCATGCAGAAGAATTAATCAAACAAAGAGATATTGTTATCAAAGCACTTGTTGCAAAAGACCTAGAAGAAACAGTTGCAAATTTGAATCAAACAGAATTTGGTGAAGATATTGCAAAAGCTGCAGCACTGTATGCAGATAAAAAAAGTCTCCAAATATTTGATACATATTTCGATAAAATTTTGATGTCACGTCTTGTTAAGGCGCTTAAATCTGGAGATATTGATGCCAGTAAATTAGTTAGTATGGATATTGATTTTTATAATATTTTAAGTGTAATTAGAGGAAAATTTTGGGGACTAGATGAACAACAAATTCAGGATTTAATAATTATTCAATCTCCAGCTGCAAAAGAATTACTCCTAAGAATGATGTCAGTTGGTACAATTAGAGATGCATTTAATGAACTTTCTAACACAAAATATAGAGATTTAATTCCTCAATCTGAAAACGAATTAGATGCAATAGCTGAATTTGAGAGATCTTTTGAATTAGCAATTTATCAGTCATCATTGAATTCCTTTACCAAAATGTTTAGTTTAGCAACAACAGTAGGAATTACCAAATTAACTGCATTTGAAGTAAGAAATCTTGCAGCAATTGGATATGCAGTTGAACAAAAAATACCAACTGAAACTACAATGTCAAAATTAATTCTAGAAAAAGAATAGGAATTTTGATATGTTTAATTTTGGGAAGAAGAAAAATAACGTTTCTGCTGAAGTTTTAATTAAATTAATCTGGGTAAGTTCATTTTTAGCAATGATTCTGACTTTACCCTCTTTAGGGTTATTTTTAGGAATTTATTACTTTACAGGAGAATTGATAGTTGGAGCAGTAATTGGGTGCGTAGTACATTTTATTACTTTAGCATTCATAAGCCGAATCTCCAAATTTTTAACTAAAGTAATGAGCTAAACTATAAGAAGGTAAAATCCGAGGTAAATTATCATGATGGGAGATAGAGACTTTAGAACAATAATTGAAAATGCACTAGGTTCGATAGGAAAAGAATTACAACTTGATATAGATCCAGAAAATATTCAAACTATTCATTTACAAGAGGTAGTTCAATGCCTAAGACGCTCATATTTTGATAGAATTGATCCTTTAGAGATTGAAAGAAGGGGGTTTAATGAACTTCTTTCAGGATTATTAAGAAAACTAGAATATGGAAGTGAACCAAAAGAATTTGAAATTGACGGTATCAAACTAAAAGGACAAACAGATATGATAGTAGATGATGCTATCATGTTATTTAGATCAGCGCAAACGGAATTAGAGAATCCTCTTGCAAATGATGTTCTATATCTTAATGCATGTTTGTGGATATATGATAAAACAGATGGAATTGTTGTTTACATTACTGGAGATAGAAAAGAAACAACCTTTACGTTAACACGAGATAAAAAAATGTTTGAAGAGGTTATTAGAAGAGTTAGAGTACTAAACAACCTCCTTAAAGAACAAAAAGTTCCAATTTTAGAACCTTCAACAGAATGTTCTGAATGTCAGTATTATGAAAAATGCTTTATGAAAAAGAAGAACAGTAAACAGCTCGACCTTGGAGAAATGTTAGGTGTGGGCAAAATTTTGGGCAAAGATTAGTAAAAGAAATTAAAAATATTACAAAGGAAAATTCCTTTGATGGGTTAATCTAGTGGTTCTGGGTGACCTTTACCACGAAGTGCAAAAGTTACTACTGCTAATGCAATTAATACTCCTGCTGTTGCGCCAAATGCGGCCATTCCTGCTTCTGCCATTTGATAAAAAACAACCTTACGGGCTTTTATAAGATATGTCCATAATTTTTATCTAAAAACAAACTATCATAATTTTAATATTTTGTGATACTATACAGACATTATCTAAAGAATTCAAAAGGAACAGTATTTTCTTGTCCACTTGTCATTGAACTTAGATTAAAGTATACAGTACCAGTAACCCACCAACTTGCACTACCTGATTCACCATTATCATATTCAGATTCTAATGCGTCCCATAGTTCTCCAGAAGTAGCAGTATTTGCTATAGTTATTTTCTTTTTTAGAACAATTGAACTTTCACCCAATAATGTATAGTAATTTGAACCAAATTCCACCATTCCTTCAGGTCTACTTCCAATAGTTCCACCAGCAAGCTGTTCATAACTAGAAAAACCAGTTTCAAATAAATTGAAATCCATAGTTTGTATAATTACAGCACGAGGGTTTGGATTAGATATTTCAAATGCAATTTCAATTGTTGCTGAACGTTCATTTATTTTTAAAACAGAAATATCTTCTAGATCAACTGTAACCAATTTGATAGTTGGAGCATTTTCAGTTGTAACATTGTTTCCTTGATTTGGGGCTTCCATATCAGGACCAATAATAACAATTGTACCTAATATTCCAGCAATCACTAATACTGCAGCAAAAACAAAAACTTTAGGATTCATACTTAATTTAACCTCAAATATATCAAATATTAGATAGTTATTATACCATTCCAGAAGGGAAAAACTATGCAATATTTTCAAGCCGTTCAACAAGGAAAGCAAAGAGCAAGTAAATCACAAATGAAAATGTTTGAAGTAGCTGGATTTGGAATGTTAACTTTAACAACTAAGAAAATTGATGGTAAATTCTTTCCAGTTGGGGAAGAAGAATTTACAGCTGTGATTAATTCAGAAGAGGGATATGTAACCGTAATTGTGGATAAAGATGGGTATACTAAAGCCCAATCAAAAACAGTAGAAAAAGAAGAAGCCATTTCAATCTTTAAAAAACTTAGAGATACAGGAATGTTAGAATATCCAAAAAATGAGATTCAAATTTGGTCTCAAACTATACCAACAATTCAAAACGAAGATTAATTATTTTTTAGAAGGTAAAATTATTTCTGTTCCAACATTAGCACCTTTAATTGCTTTCTCAATTATTTTTGGTTCTGATTTTATAATTCGAGTTTTAATTTTAGAACGTTCTATAATTTTTAGAGCAACAATATCCATTAAATCATAACCACCAGCAACAGAATCTTCATGTACTAAAATATTTTTCAAATTTTTGAGTTCAATACTTTTGAATTTTTTTGCTTTTTTGAATTTATTTGGATCCATATCATAAACACCATCAACATCAGTAGCATTAAGAAATTGTTCAGCTTTGATTTTTTCAGCAATTAATGCTGCTGTACCATTAGTACTTTGACCAGGATGTAAACCACCAGCAACAACTATCAACCCATCATTAACTGCATGTTTAACTTCCTGTAAAGTAGTTGGTGGATGCGGATATGCTTTATTTTTTAAAGCATAAATCAATAATTTTGCATTTAGTCTTGAAATTTCAATTCCTAATTCATCTAAAGTTGATTCATCAGCATTAAAATTCCTAGCATGTGAAATGTAATGTCTAGCAACTACTCCACCACCAGCAATAACAACTGGCTGACAAATCTTGCTAATTTTTATTAAAAAATCAGCATACTTTTGTATGATTTTGGCATTATCCATACCAAAAACTTTTCCAGATAATTTAATCACAATTTTTTTCTTCATTTCAGATCACCTAGTATCGATTTTGCGGCAATTTCAACTTTTTTCCTGTATTTTTGATGGGTATAGATTCTAAGTATGTTCATAAAGCCTGAAATTGCTGAAACTACGGGTATTTCAGAGATTGGCATCTCTTTTGCAGATGATTTTCTACCTTCATTAGAAATCAAAACTATTGATTTTGATTCATTTTTTGATGGTGCAAGTGGGATAGATGGAGTAACTGAACTATCTACAAATATTTCATTTTCATCAATTTTAGATTTTTTAGAAATCTCAAGTCGGAGTTCGTCAGTTCGAATTTTTTTCAAATTTGTTTGACTAGTAAGTATTCTTTCAAATACACATTTGAGTAGTTTTCTATTTTGATAATCTTCAGCTAATTGCCTAGCTTGTTTTAATTTAGAAGATTTTGAAGAGATAAGAGAAGATAAGACAAATTCATCTGTTAGTTTTACATATTCATTTAGATTAAAAGTTGTGAAACCAAATTCATCATCAGATAATTTCAATGCTTGAATAATCATAACTTCAGCAGCACGTACAGTTTTATGAAAATATACAGCTTTGAACATTTGATATCTAGAATGCATCATTGATTCAAATGAATATAATGCTGAACGTTCTAATGCAATTTTTTTCTTATGTATACTAAGTGATTGTGTTATTCTTTTATGATCAACTTTTGCATGTTCAGCTCCTGTAAAATAACCATCTCTAAGTAAGTAATCCATCATATCTGCACTCAAAGATCCTGAAACAATTTCATTTAGATATTGAAATTTTGATTCTCCAAATGCAATTTGTGTAACTAGTTTTTTGTTGAATCCAGTTTTTGATAGTATATCACCAATTTCAGAATTTAAAATTATTTTTTTACCATAATCTTCGTGTGAAATTTTTTTCTCTTGAATTATTTCTTCAAATAAATGAGAAAAAGGCCCATGACCAATATCATGTAATAATCCTGCAAGACGTAAAATTTGAATATCATCAGAATTTAGAAATCCTTTTTCATTTAATGCAAAACCAGCCTCAGTAGCAATATGCATAACTCCAAGAGAATGCTCAAATCTACTATGTTGGGCTGAAGGATAAGTTAGATGTGCACCGGAGAGTTGTTTTATACGCCTTAATCTTTGAAATAGTGGATTATCTATAATTGGAAGTTCATAATCATAAACACGAATAAAATCATGAATTGGATCTATAATATCTAAATAGTTTTTTTTCATAGCCCAAGTTTCTTTGAAAATGCCTTTAGAATTTCTTCATGAACTTCTAGTTTAGGTTTAGATGCATCAATAATTTTCCAATGTTTTTTCTTTGCAGTAGTACGATAGAGTTTAGATATTTTTCTTGAAAATTTTTCATTTTTTTCAAACTTATCTCTTTTCATAATTTTTCCCTTTTCATTTCTTGGAGATCTTAAAAAAGATTCTTTTTGTGTGACATCAAGTAATATCACAAGATCAGCTTTTGGTAAACCATCATCAAGATTCTCAAGCCATTTTTGCTTCAAACCATTTGCTAATCCATAAACTAAATTAGAATGATAATATCTATTCATAATTAAAATAGAATTTTTTTCTTCAGCTGCTAAAATTTTATCAAGTTTTTCCCAACGATTTGCTGCCAAAAGACAATGAATTACTTGAGGAGAAAATTTTTGTTTTCCATCTAAAAATTTTCTAATTTCTTTACCTATTGGTGTATCATAGTCAGGAAAATGAAATAGTTTAGTTTTGATCTTTCGTTTTTTCAAGGATTTTTCTAGTAGAATTGATTGTGTTAGTTTTCCTGCTTGATCTCCTCCTTCAATTACAATAATCATAAGTTATCAAAACAAAGAAGTTAATTGATTAAAAATCTATCAGGAGAATCAAAATAGGCACAAATAAGAGCAAAAATAGAAAAAAATATGAGTCAATAAAAGACTTAATCAGTATCAATTATTTCGTAATATTATGGATAAAATTGTGAAATTTGTAATTGGATTTATTGTGATAGGAACAATAGTACATTTTGTAGTTAATGATGACCCATTAAATTTTGATTGGGCATTTGAATGTAAAAAAACATTAGCAACTGTTGGTTGTTAAATTAAAATAATTACTAAGATTTTTTATTTTGTTCATTAAATTCAGCAGTAGCTTCCATTTTTCCCTTTATGAAAGCAAGATCATATGTTCTAAGCAGTACCTCTTCACCATCTTCCATATGAGTTTGCAAGTGTTTTGCCATGTTTTTAATAATTTCTTCTTTAGTTGGTATTTGGGAATTATCAATCATTGTAAATTCCTATTAAAAATCATCCTCAGGATTTTCTCCATTTTCTAATGCTTGATTATATTTATCGACTTTACTATTGTATTCATCGATTTTTTTATTTTCTTCATCGATTTTTTTATTTTCTTCATCTTCAATTTCCATTATGACCTCAATTAATCATAAAGTTATAAAAATTACCATATTGATTTATTTTTTGAACATTATCCACAATCTTGTTCCTATCATAATTCCTACTGCTGAAATAATTAAAATTGGAATGATTATTTCCATTTGATCCATATTATTTCTTTTGATTAAAAATTAGAATTTAAGATTTAATACTTGTATACAAGAATTGTATGTATGACTTGTACTCATATCTTCAAAGGGGAAGGAGACCATATGAAATGTTCAAAATGTGGGTATGTACGAGAATTTCAAAAAATATCGATTAAACCAAAGATACTCGTAATTGGGTTAATCATATCTGTGATGGCAGTGGGAGCAGTATTTATAATTGGAATGTTTTCCTAAAATTTAGTTTTTTTATAATCAGTCAAGCCAGAGAATTCCTGCATTACAAATTTTTGAATTATAAGATAAGTTTCTTTATAATACAAGAAATTATAGAATCAAATTAGATAAGTGATAAAATGGAATTTAGAGAAATTTATTGTGCAAATTGTAAAAAAGTAATTGGACGTTATAATATAAAATTTTACAGTGAAGATAAAATTGCAGAATTAATGAAAACAAGTCATGTAACTCATGTTAGGAATGGGCATGAAGTAAACATTAGAAAATTTGTAAAAAATTAATATGATTTAATTTTTTCAATTGCTTCAGAGAGATTTGAAATTCTGAATAGTTCATAATTAGAAATATGTTGATTCCAAGGTTGTGAATATAAAATCACTTTTTTATTATTTTCAAGAAATTTTATTGCATTCAAAGGTGAATCATCAATAAATACATCATAATCTAAATCAGCTTTCATCGGACCGTCAATTACTGATACATAATTATCATATGAAATAGCATGATAGCTTAACCAATTTTTTACAAAAGAATCAGTAGAACGTTCTCTAGCAGTTACAATATCTACTTGACCAAGAGTTGAAAGATTTTTTGTTATATTTGATAAATTTTTTTGTGTAGTAGGAATAGATTGCCAATTTTTCCAACAAGAACTTAATTCTGAATAAAAATCAAAGGGGTTAATATCAAAATTTTTCCAAAATTCCCAATCAGTTACTTGATTTTTAGAAATAGAAGATCTAATTGAATTACTATAATTGAGCCAAGATACTATTACGTCTGCAAGAACTCCATCAACATCTAATGCAATCTTCATTTTTATCAACTAATCAGAAAGTTTTTGAAATTCATCTAAAAGATTTTTTTGATGTTTACTAAGTTTTTTAGGAACATTTACGACTATTCGAACATACTGATCTCCCGTTCCTCTGGAATTAATATGAGAAACTCCTTTTCCTTTTAGTTTTATTATCGTATTTGGTTGACTTCCAGATCCAACTTTAATTTTTTCACTTCCTTGTAAAGTTGGAACACTGATTTCACAACCTAATGCAGCATCAATCATAGAGATATCTTGATCATAGAAAATATCCTTTCCATCTCTATTAAAATATCTATGAGGTTGTACTTTAACTCGAATTACTAGATCTCCATTTATTCCATCTGGAATTTCATTTCCTTCATTAGAAACAATATAATCACCTGAATCTATTCCAGGTGGAATTTCAAAATCAACTTTTTTATTTCCTTTTACTCGTCCTTGTCCTTTACAATTATTACATGGTGTTTCTATCATAGAACCTTGACCCCTACAAGTAGGACATGGTGCAGCAGTTACAAATGAAGCAAATCCCATATTACGAGTTTGTCTAACTTCTCCTTGACCATTACATGTTGTACATGTTTTTTTATTAGTACCAGGTTTACAACCAGAACCCTTACAATTATCACATTTAATTTGTTTTTGTAAATTAATTTCCATTTTTTTTCCATGTAATACATCTTCTAGTGTTACTGTAGTTTGGTAAAGAAGATCAGATCCACGTTGTTGTTGAGTAAAACCGCCACCACCACCGCCACGACCAAAAATTGATTCAAAAATATCATTAAAACCGCCACCACCACCGCCACGACCAAAGATGTCATCATTACTATATCTACCATCTACTCCCTCATGCCCATATTGATCATAGGTTTGTTTTTTTTCAGAATCTGAAAGAACAGCATATGCTTCAGAAATTTCTTTGAAGTGTTCAGCAGCATCTTTAGATTGATTACGATCAGGATGAAATTTTAATGCTAATTTTCGATACTGATTTTTTATTTCATCTAGAGAAGAAGTTTTGGTAACCCCTAAAACTTCATAATAGTCACGTTTTGCACTCATGAGTTATTTCTTCATTTTAATTACACTATAAATGATTGAATTTGGAAAATTAGTTAGTTTTAGTTTCATCAGTTGAGTCTGATTCAGTAGATTGTCCATCAGCACCTTGTTGTCCATCAGCACCTTGTTGTCCATCAGCACCTTGTTGTCCATCAGCACCTGGTGGTGGAGAAGCATTCTTGTAAAGTTCAGCGGTTACTTCATTAACTAAAGACTGAAGTGCTTCAAGTTTAGGTTTTAATTCAGATGGTTCTTTATCTAAAACTTCTTTCACTTCTTTTGCCGCATCAGTAATTTTAATTCCTTGTTCTTGTGAAATCTTATCTTTCAAATCATGATTTACTAACTTTTCAGTAGTATAGATATAACTCTCTGCTTCATTTTTAAGATCAATTTTTTCTTTCTTTACTTTATCTTCATCAGAAAACTTTTCAGCATCTTCTTTTAATTTTTCAATTTCTTCTGGAGATAATTTTGAATTAGATTCAATGGTAATTTTTGCTTCTTTTTGTGTACCAAGATCTTTTGCGGTAACATTGATAATTCCGTTTGCATCAATATCAAATTTAACTTCTATTTGTGGAACTCCTCTTGCAGCTGGTGGTAAATCAGTAAGATTGAAGCTTCCCAATGAAACATTATCTGTTGCCATTGGTCTTTCTCCTTGAACAACATGAATAGTTACAGCTGTTTGGTTATCTGCAGCTGTTGTGAAAACTTTAGCTTTAGAAGTTGGAATAGTTGTATTTCTTTCAATTAATGGTTCTCTTACACCACCTAATGTTTCAATTCCTAATGTTAGAGGTGTAACATCAAGTAAAACTATGTCACTAGTAACATCACCAGCAATAATTCCTGCCTGAATTGCAGCACCCATTGCTACTGCCTCCATTGGATCAACACCAGATTCAGTTTCTTGCCCAATAACTTCACTAACAAATTTTTTGACTAGAGGAATTCTTGTTGGTCCACCTACCATGACAATTTTATTAATATCAGAAGTGGATAATTTTGCATCTTCTAATGCTTTGAGTATTGAAGGCTTACATCTATCAACAATTGGTCCAATTAATTCATCTAGTTTAGCTCTTGTAATTCTCATTTCAAGATTTTTAGCACCTGCAGAAGGATCATGTGCAATAAATGGTAAATTAACATCAGTTTCCATCACTGTTGATAATTCAATTTTTGCTTTTTCACAAGCTTCTCTAATTCGTGTCATTGCTGTTGAATCAGAAGTTAGATCAACACCTTCCTTTTTCTTAAATTCATCTACAACATAATCAATTAGAACTTTATCCATATCTGTACCACCTAATTTAGTATCTCCAGAGGTACTAAGCACTTCAAATACACCACCACCCATTTCCATTATTGTAACATCTAGTGTACCACCACCAAAATCAAAAACAAGTATTTTCATATCTTGTTTAGCTTTATCTAAACCAAATGCTAATGATGCAGCAGTTGGTTCATTAATAATTCTAACAACATCTAGACCAGCAATAGTTCCAGCATCTTTAGTGGCTTGACGTTGATTATCATCAAAATATGCAGGAACTGTAATTACTACTTTCTCAATAGGTTCTCCAACAAATGCTTCTGCATCTTTTTTAATTTTTTGAAGAATAAATGCAGAAATTTGTTGAGGTTTGTATTGTTTATCTAAAATTTTAAAAGTTTCATCAGAACCCATTTTTCTTTTGGCAGCAATAATAGTATTATTTGGATTTGTAACAGCTTGTCTTCTAGCAGGCTCACCAACTAAAAGCTCACCATCCTTACTAAATGCAACAACAGATGGAAATGCTTTACCACCCACAGTTGCTCCTTCAGCAGCTGGAATAATAGTTGGTTTTCCACCCATTACGACTGCAGCAGCAGAGTTACTTGTTCCTAAGTCAATACCAATAATTTTAGTCATTTTTTATCATCATCCTTTTTTGAAATTTCTACGAGCGTAGGTCTTATAATCCTCTCATGAGAAATATATCCCTTCCTGATCTCTTTAGTGATTGTATTATCATCTAAAGTTGGATCAGAGATTATAGAAATTGCTTCATGAAAAGTTGGGTTAAAAATTTCGCCTAATGCCTCAATAGGAATAATATGATATTTTTGCATTAATAATTCCATATTTTTTAAAATCGAATTTAAACCATCTGCATTAATTTTACTTTCAGATATTACTTCTTTAGCTCTAATGAAATCATCATAAATTTTGATAAAATCTAACATAAATTCATCAATTTTAGAATTAACACCATGTTCAATATCAGATTGTGTCTTTTTACTAAGATTTTGAAAATCTGCTAATACATGTTTTAATTTTTCTTCAAATTGAGATGACTTTTGTTTTTCTAAATCTAATAATTTTGATAAATCTTCAGTTGTTTCAATATTATCATTATATTTAGATTCTTTAGAGAGATTATTAGTTTCACTTACATCTTTAGAAATAACTTCAGGAGTAATTTCATCAGAATTATTTTCATCAGACAATTTAAACAGAATAAATTTTTAGCTAATTTATACTATTATTGAAGCGTTTCACATAGAGGATTAGCTTTAACAATTATTAGATTAGAATCATGTTTAGTCTTTTCAATATTATCAAAATCAGATTGTGAGCATGCTACAATAATTGTAGTTTTATCACTATGAAACAAATTAAAATCTGGATTTTGGTAAGCTTCAACATCTCCAATATAATCACGTAATCGTGTAGTCAAATTTTGAAGCATTTCAATTTTATCTCCACGCATTACATGTTGATCAAGTGTCCAAGATAATGCAATTTTTGTTCTACTTGCTTTTAGATCATTTTTCTTTAATGTTATACGAATTTCATCAATTAATTTTTTCATGTAACCATCAATACCTTTTACACTTCCATTAATCAAATACATTAATGAATTTGAACCCTCAAATGATGAACCTAAAGATTTTAGATCAAATAATCCACTAACCATATTATCTAAAAATATCTCTTGAAAATTACTTGAAGAAAGATCATTTTTTGTAATTTCATCTTTTGCATACTTACAAACCTCTAATACACTACATAGACTAGAAAACCTAGATAAAATATCAATAGCGTGAAAATGTTCTGAGGATGAAATGGCTACAAATTTTGTTTCTTTTTTATTTGTATCAAGTAAATCAAAAAGAACTGGATCTTCTTTACCATTAAATGAACCAATAATTTTTGGTTGTTGATTAAGATCCTCTAATGGATAGTAAAAATAAGATATATTTTTACCAGCTTGAAATCCAGTTACATGTTCTAATAATGAAATATTTTCATTATTACCTCCAAATCCAGTTGGAAGTGTAAAGATTACAGAGCTATTTTTCTTTAATGATATAGTTGCATCTTTGAATTTAGAATGAATTTCTGTTTTAATATCTTGACCTGTTTTTCTAATTCTTGGAGTAAAAAAAAGATATTGAGCTTTAGAAATAGCTACATCAATTGGTTCCATAGCTAATAATGGTTCATCCTCTTTTAATGAAGCAACATTTGGATAAGTTTTAGCAATTTCAGCTTTAAGAGATATAGCAGATGGTGTTGATTCGTCTATGATATAGACATCAGCTCCTTTAATTGCCATTTGAGATGCAAGAGCATATCCCTCAGTACTAAGTCCATAAACAACAACTTTCACCCCAGACATACAATTAGTGATGATGAGGACTAAGAAAAACTTATTGAAGTACAATAGTTATCAAAAATACTTGAAAATATGGATTGATATTCTAACACCAAAACAATTATTGTTTTCTGAACCAATAGTTGAAAGATTAGGAAAAAAACATGAACTTTTGTGTACTTCTAGAGAGTATAATGAAGTTTCAAAATTATCAAAAATACGTCATTTTGACCTTATTTTTGTTGGAAAACATGGTGGAAGTGATAAAAAAAGTAAGCTCAAGGCCAGTATTGAAAGAATTGAAAAACTATCTAAAAAAATTAAGAAATTTGAACCTGATTTAGTAATTAGTTATGGATCACCAGAGGCTGCAAGAATTTCATTTGGGTTAGGAATTAAACACATAATGTTTTGTGATTCTCCTCATGCTAATGCAGTAATGAGATTAACATTACCATTAATTCAAAAATTGTTAATTCCATATGTAATATCAAAAAAAGAATTTTCCAAATACGGAATTAAGGAAAAAAATATTGTACAATACAAAGCAATTGATGCAGTAGTTACTATGAAAAGGAAAATTGATAAAAATCTTAATTCTCCATTTAAAAATAATAATAAGAAAAATATTTTGGTTAGAGTAGAAGAAGAAGAAGCGTCATACACATCAAAGTCAAATAAAATTATTCCAATAATTCAAAAAATTGCTGATAATTATAAAAATGAAAATATTGTGGTGTTAGGAAGATATACTAGACAAATTAACAATTTAAAAAAAATAATTGGTAATGAAGTAAAAATTGTTAAAATGTCATTTGATGGAAAATATTTACTTAATAAAACAGATATTTTCATAGGCTCAGGTGGAACTATGACAGCAGAGTCTGCTCTAATGGGAATTCCAACAATATCATATAATGCAGTTCCAAACATAGTAGAAGAATTTTTAGTGAAAAAAAATCTAGTGAAAAGGGAAACAAATCCAAATAAAGTTTCAAATCATATAAAGAAAATTTTTGAAATAAAAAATAACCAAAATCAAAAAAGAGCAAAAAAAATTGTTAAAGAAATGGAAGATCCCATAGAAAAACTAATTAAAATTATCAAAAATTAATTCAATTTTGCTTTTAAGAGTCAAATTGAATTAAAAAGTTCATTAAGGGAATAGCAGTGCTCGATTTAGTAGCCCGGTAGTGTAGCGGTCAAGCATTTGGGCCTTTGAAGCCCGAGACGCAAGTTCGAGTCTTGCCCGGGCTACTTTATTTAAAAATTAATGATGATGATAGCATGAACATAATATAGTCAATATTCCCCAGACTAGGCATAATGACGGATATTATCTTAGGAATGGGAGAAGTGGGTGAGACATTATTTGATTTACTTGTAGATAGAAAATTTGATTGTGTTGGAATTGATTTAGATAATACAAAATGTAAAAAATATTCTGAAAAGGAAGTCATTAGAAATCCAGAATATCTTCATGTATGCCTACCAGGAGAACTAACAGGGTTTACAGATATTGTACTTGACTGGATTCATAAAATAAATAATGTTCAAGTGGTCATAATTCATTCAACTGTAAAACCAGGAACTACAAAAAGTATACAAGAAAAATCATCAATACCAATTTTATTTTCACCAGTTCGTGGGGTACATAAAAGATTTTTGAATGATATTAAAAAATATACAAAATTTATTTCATTTGATGGAACAAAAATAGATTCAAAAATAAAAAAAGATTTAGAAAATAGATTTGAAAAAGTTGATTGGATGTCAACAACAAAAACTGCAGAACTTGCAAAAATATTAGTGGATACAACATATTATGGTTGGTTAATTAACTATGCTCAAATTACTAAAATGATTTGTGAAAAAGAAAATATTGATTTTGATGAAATGTGGAAATTTGCTGATGAAATTCATGAAAATTTGGGTAATAGACCAAAAATGTTTCCAGGAATTATTGGAGGACATTGTGTAATACCAAATTTAGATTTAATTGAGTATGAAAATTTAGACATAATTAAAAAAATTAATGAAATGTATGAAAAATTTAAAAAATAATTATAATTTTTAAAAGTCTAATCTTGTTAATAGTTTTGAAGCAATAGTAAATAGAATAGCTGCAAGTGTAGCAAGAATAATCATTTCATAAATAACAAATTCTGTTACAGTTCCAAAAATACCTGCTCGAATTATATCAACAAGATATGTTAATGGATTAAGATAAAATGCTGTACGTAATGGTTCAGGTGCAGTATCAGCTGGATAAAATGCTGAACTTACAAAAGCAAAGAATAGAAAAACTGTATTAATAATTACATTAAATCCTTCACTCGAGCGTAATCTCGTAGAAATAATTGAGGCTAATGAACCAAATAATACTGAACCTACAATTGCACCAAAAATAATAATTGGTATTGTAACCAATGAAAATTCAGCAGACTGAAAAATAACAGGGTACCCTACAACTGCAATTAAAGAAGCACTGACTAGTCCAATTATGCCTATAGTGCAAATATTACTTAGTATGTAATGACTTCTAGTAAATGGACCAGACATAATTTGTTCAAACATTCCATGTCTTCTATCGTTCCAAATTAAAATTCCAGAAATCAATGTACTATTCATTATATTAAATCCGATCATTCCAGATGCTAAAAATGCAGGATAATCAAGATCCTTTCCACCAAATGGAACTTGGTTAATTAACGGACCATATGCAAAACCTGCTACAAAAATATAGATCAAAGGAAAAATAATTTGCCAAATTAAAAATCCAGGATTAAGTGAAATTGTTAAATTTCTATTAACAAGTCTAATTATTGGATGCATTTTCCCTCATCATTTTTAAAAATATATCTTCAAGATTTGTTGGTACTGCAGATAAATCTTCAATATTTATATTATTTTCATTAAGAATTTTTAAAACTCTAAGTAAAATTAATTCTGATTGTTCTGAATGAATAATTATTGTTGTTCCAGTATCAAAATTAATTTCATAATCTGGTATGTCAACTAACAAGGAATCAATATCAGATTGTTTTTTTAATAAATGAATTTTAATTGTTTTTTCTTTTCCGAATTGATTTTTTAAAGCATCTGGTGAATCAACAGTAAGAATTTTTCCTTTATCAATTATAGCTATTTCATCACAAAGGTATTCAGCTTCAGATAAAATATGAGTTGTATAAAAAATTGTTAAACCTGTTTTAACTTTATTTTTTAAATAATCTAATAATTTTCTTCGTGCTTCAGGATCTAATCCTACAGTAGGTTCATCTAAAAATAAAAGTTCCATATCATGCATAAATTCACGTGCAACTTGTACTCGTCTTCGTTGACCTATAGAAAGATCCTCATTTCTTTTTTTACGAATTTCAACTAAATCAAAATCTTTCAAAAGTTGTTCCAATCTTTTTTTACGTTCAATTTTTGAAATATTCCACATCATTCCATATTTGTCAAGAGATTTTTCTACAGATAATGTAGGCTCATAGCTGGGTTGTTGTAAAACAACACCAATTTTATCACGAATTTTTAATGGATTTGAAATTGCATCTATTCCTAAAATAGTGAGTGAACCTGATGAAGGTCTAATCAAAGTAGTAAGTAGTTTGATTGTAGTAGATTTTCCTGCACCATTAGGACCTAAAAATCCAAAAACTTGACCTTTTTTTACAGATAATCTTAGATCGTTAACAGCCTTTATTGACCCATATGATTTTGATAAATGATTAACATCAATACAAGACATAATCAAACTGCGATCTTCCTATTAATTTAGGTAATGAGGTAAAATTAGATAATTATTGAATGATTTAGATTTATTTATAAAAAATAGTCAAAAAATTTACAAAAAGATGAATTTTGAAATTTTGTTGTTGAAATAATCCGATCATTTTTTTCAAAAATTAATTTAGAAAATGAATGAAATTTTTATTAATACAATATGTTTATGGAAATTAAATGTCAGAATCACAAAATTTAATTGATAAATTACTTGAACAAAAATCAGAATTAACTAGAGAAATAATTGAGCAAAAAATTGTAGAAAAAAAGGAGAAAATTGGTGCAGGATATCTAACTGATCAAGGTGCATTATTTCTTATTGCAGCTGATTACGGAATTACTTTAACAGAATCATCAAAAATAGAAATTAGTTTAAAAGATCTATATGCAGGTGCAAAAGAAATTTCATTAGAAACAAGAGTATTAAATCTCTCACCTCCAAAACAATTTTCAAGAAAAGATGGTTCTACATTTGATCTAAGAACAATGACTGTATATGATGCTGGTTCTACGGCAAGTGTGAAATTATGGGATGAAAAAGCAAATCTACCAGGTATTGAAAATCTAAAACCAGGTGATTTAATTAAAATTATAAAAGCTTATGTAAAATCAGACTTAGATGGTTCGCCAACTATCAATATTGGTTCTGGATCAAATATTGAAACAGTTGATACCGAAAGTAAAATCCCAATGATTGATAAAATTACAAAAGATATTAGTGAATTACAAGAAGGACAAAAAGATCTTGTAATATCAGGAATGATCGATGGAATAATTTCTGGAATGCAATTTACAAATTCTAGAGGCCAGCCTGGAAAAGCACTTAGAATGAGGCTAAAAGGAAAAGACAATACTGCTATGAGAGTAGTACTTTGGGGTAAAGATGAATCATTAATTCCAAACATGATTTCACAATCAGCAAATGTGAAACTACTTGGAGTTAGAGTGAAATCAGGAAACCAAGGATTAGAAATTCATGGTAATGAGGCAACAATTATTGAAATTGAAGGTGGAAAAGAAGCAGAACCAATTATTACTAGAATTTTATCAATTGCAACAACTGAAACTGGAAAAAATATGATTATAGCAGTAGATAATAAAAAAAATATTTACAATATTAGTGATTTTTCAAATTCAACTAGTATCTGTGTTGAAGGCGATGTAATTGAATGCATGCCATCAAAAATTTATGGTAATTCAGTTACATTAGATGAAAATTCATTTGTAAGAAAATTAGATAATGATGAAACAATTCCGTCATTATCCAAAATTAGAACAAAAATTAGTGATGTAAAAGCAGATGGAACGTATTGTATTGAATCCATAGTGCTAAAAGTTCCAGGAAGAAAGGAAATACAAACTAAATCAGGTGAATCAATTTCACTTTCAGAAATGTTTGTTGAAGATGATACAGGTCAAATTTGGGTAAAAGGATGGAGAATGCAAGCAAAGTTAATTGATAAATGTGAATTAGGAGAAATTATTGCGATTACTGGATTAAATGCAAAAATAAATAATTTTGGGGAAGGTAGAATAGAATTATTCTTAACAGCACATTCAAAGATCATAAAGAAAAATTAGAAATTTTCGTCAGATAGTCCCAATGTTGTAATTTCATAAGAAAATGATTCTTTATTGAAAGGTGAGTAAATTTCTCCATTAAATATTGATGCGTTTTTAAAAAGATGAATTTTGATATGTGTAAAAAGATCAATTGCGCTTGCCATATTTTCAACTTCTTTCCCATCCATATTTCTAATCATATTAGTAATTACAATAGGAATTTTATTAGTAATTGCATAAAATGATAATTCATGCATGTATTTCATAAATAAAGAATTTTTTTCAAAAATAGATTTATTATTTTTATATTCATAAGAAAATAAATCAGTTATATTATCAATTACAATTAAAGAAAAATTATTCTCCTGAAAATTTTTAATTGAATTAATTTGTTCAAACGTATTTGTTATTCTAGATACAGTAATCTTATCAAGTAAATTAAAATCAATATTAAATTTTTTCTGAATTTCTAAAATTCGTTCAGGTCTAAAACCACCTGTAGTATCTAAATACAAAACATTTCCCCCATTTTTAATTGAATTAATTGATAATTGTAATAATAACTGAGTTTTTCCAGTTCCATTTCCTCCAAAAATATCTACAATTATACCATTAGGAATTCCTCCAGACAAAAAATTATCTAATTTTAGTAAACCAGTTGAGATCATTTATACAATTTATAGAAATATAAGAAAAAATTTAAAGAATTTCAATTTTAACAAGCGTGATAAGGCTTTTATGCTGGCAAATAAGTTTGCAAATTAAGTGAAAAATTAGTGTCCCAAACAAACAGTGCAAAAAGACCATTAACAGTTCTTCAAAAAAGCACAAAGAAAAAAGTTACAGTTAGATTAAAGAATGAAGTTGAATACAAAGGTAAAATGGATAATGTTGATTCTTATATGAATTTGATAATGACTGATGCAGAAGAAATCCACGATGGTAAAACCATTGCAAACTATGGTAGAGTTATCGTTAGAGGAAATAATGTATTGTTTATCAAATTAGAAAATGAGCTTTAATTAATTTAAGAGTGGTTTTATGACCAATACTTTTCTATTTACATCAGAATCAGTTACAGAAGGTCATCCAGACAAAGTATGTGATAATATTTCAGATGCATTTTTAGACGAATATCTAAAACAAGATCCAAATTCAAGAGTAGCAGTTGAAACAATGGTAACTACAGATTTTGTTGTAGTGTCTGGTGAAGTTACATCTAAAGCAATTTTTGATAAAAAAGCTCAAGAAGAATTAGTTAGAAAAACCATTAGAGAAATTGGATATAACGATAAAGAATTGATGTTTGATGGTGATACTTGTAAAGTTGATTTAAGATTACATTCACAAAGTCCTGACATCAGTCAAGGAGTAACAGCAACTGAAGAAAAAGAACAAGGTGCAGGAGATCAAGGATTAATGTTTGGTTATGCAACAAATGAAACAGAAGAATTAATGCCTATGCCAATTTTATTGGCTCACAAACTTATTCAAAAATTATCTGAAGTAAGACGAAATAAAACATTAGTATGGGTAAGACCAGATGGTAAATCACAAGTTTCAGTAAAATATGAAGATCATAAACCGACAAAAATTGAAACAGTTGTAATATCAACACAACATGCACCTGAAATTTCTCAAGAAGAAATTTCAAATGAAATTATTGATAAAGTAATCAAACCTGTTTTAGGTAACCTTTGGAATGATGAAATTAAAATTCACATTAATCCTACAGGAAAATTTGTAATTGGAGGACCTCATGGTGATGCGGGTTTAACTGGAAGAAAAATAATTGTTGATAGCTATGGTGGATTTGGAAGACATGGTGGTGGAGCTTTTTCAGGAAAAGATCCATCTAAAGTAGATAGATCAGCATGTTACATGTGTAGATATATTGCAAAAAATCTTGTTGCAGCCAAATTTGCTGATAGATGTGAAGTTCAATTAGCATATGCAATAGGTGTAGCCGAACCAGTATCACTTTATGTTAATACTTTTGGAACAAATAAAATTCCAGAAAATCAAATAGAAGAATTAGTTAGGAAGAATTTTGATATGAAACCATCAGGTATCATTTCAGAATTAGATTTGAAAAGACCAATTTATAAAAAAACAGCAGCATATGGTCATTTTGGAAGAAATGAACCAGAATTTACTTGGGAAAAAACAGACAAAGTAGAGACATTAAAGCAATCTGCCGGACTTCAATAATTCTATAACAGATTCAAATTTCATTTGAGTTATTTTTTGTAATTTATTATAATTTCCTTTAAAATTACCAATTAGAATATTTAGATCATCTACTCCAAAATTAGATTTTGAATTAGTTATAGCATCATAATATGCATTTTCTAAATTAATTTTTTTGATTTTTGTTTTAGTCTTTTTAGAAAAAAGTTTCACGTATTGTTCAAATGTAAAATAATCAGGACCAACAAGATCAATTATTTTATTTTTAAATTTAATTTGATCAAGTGATTGAAGAAAAATTTTTACTACATCATTGATAGAAATTGGTTGAATGAAATAATTTCCAGAACCTGGAATTTCAATTGTTTTAATTTCAATCTGTTTTTTCAAAAATTTTGTAAATAAATCATCTTTTCCAACAATATATGAAGGTCTAAAAATAGTGTAATTCAAACCAGAATTTATAATAATTTTTTCTGCTTTATATTTAGAGATAAAATATCCTACTGAAGTTTTACTTGAAACTCCAAGACCACTATTATAGATAATTTTTTTGATTTTTGCTTTTTTAGCTAAATTTACAATATGTTTTGTAAATTCAACATTTATCATTTCATAATCAATATTAACAGATTGTTTTCCAAGTCCTACAAGATGAATTAATACATCAGAATTTTTAATTTTATTAATAATAATTTTTTCATCATAATTTTTTGAAATTATTTTAAATTCATTTTTATATTCTTTAAAATCACTTCGTGAAATTGAAATTAAATCAATATTATTTTGAGATAAATATTTCCTAAGGTTTTTTGCAACAAATCCATTTGCCCCAGTAACAACGACTTGAATACGTTTAACCATAATTATCTTAATTTACTTTTAATTTTAAATCTATTCAGAGAATTTTAAAAATAATGAAATAAGAGTTAATACTAGAAAATGAATTAAATAATCATGACAAAAGAAAAAGTGGAATTAAAAACAGGATATACTACTGGAAGTTCTGCCACTGCTGCTGCAAAAGCTGCACTATTATCAATTATTAATCAAGAAAAAATTCAAAATGTAGACATTATTTTACCTAGAAAATCTTTTATTCAAATTCCAATACATTCATGTGAATTTAAAAACGATAAAGCAAAATGTTCTGTCATAAAAAATGGTGGTGACGATCCAGATGTAACTCATGGTGCTGAAATCATTGTTGAATTATCATTTACAGAAAAAATAAATGAAATTGATATTGATGGGGGTGAGGGTGTTGGGGTTGTTACAAAACCAGGTTTGGGTTTAGAAATTGGAAAGCCTGCAATTAATCCTGTACCTAAAAAAATGATTAATGAAAATTTGAGAGACACTGGAAAAGAAATTCTCGAGAAAAAAGGAATTAAAGTTATAATTTCAGTTCCAAAAGGAAAAGAATTAGCACCAAAAACTGACAATCCTAGATTAGGTATTAAAGATGGAATTTCAATTTTAGGAACTAGTGGAATTGTAATTCCATTTTCTACAGCATCATATGCAGCATCAATTAGACAAAATTTGGATGTTGTAATTGCAGCAGGAAATGAAACTGTAGTATTAACAACGGGTGGAAGAAGTGAAGAATATGCAAAAAAAATTGTTGATTTACCAGTACATTGTTTTGTACAAATGGGAGATTTTTCAGGATATACAATACAACAATGTGGTAGAAAAAATATCAAAAAAGCATATGTAGTTGGGTTTATTGGAAAACTTGCAAAAATGGCTGCAGGTGTTAAACAAACTCATGTCAAAGGATCAAAAGTAGATATGAATTTTTTATCAGAATTAGCTAAAAAAGCAAATGCAAATGAAAAAGTTATTGAAAGTATTAAAAAAGCAAACACAGCTAGACATGTTTCAGAAATTATTAAAGAAAATAGTATAACTGGATTTTTTGAACTAATTTGTAGTGAAACTTACAAACATATGAGAAAACATTCTGAAGAAAAAGTTCCAATAGATGTAATATTATTTGATTTTGAAGGAGAAATTCTTGCTAGAGAATCATAAGAGTAAGGTATTTTATTAAAGTTAGAAAGTTTTGATTATGGAAAATGTATCAGTTCTTGCAATTACTAAAAATGGCATCAATATTGGAGAGAAATTAAAAGAATTATTTCCTAATTGGGATATTTTTGTACCAAGCAAATTATCAAATGAAAATAAGAGTATAATATGGTATTCTGAGCCTACATCAGATAAAATTATTGAACTTTTTAAAAATTCTAATGCATTAATTTGCCTATTTTCTTTAGGTGCAGTAATTAGATTAATTGCACCTTATTTGAAAGATAAGAAAACAGATCCTGCAGTAATTGTTATTGATGATAAAACAAATTTTGTTATCAGTGTATTATCAGGACACATTGGTGGAGCAAATGAATTAACTCAAGAAATTTCTGAAAAATTGAATGCATTGCCAGTGATAACAACTGCAGCAGATGTAAACAAAACAATTGCAGTTGATTTGGTAGGTAGAGAATTTGGCTGGAAAATTGATGATGAAACAACTGTAACTAAGATTAGTGCACATATGGTGAATGCAGAACCGATTGGTGTTTTTCAACAAACTGGTAATAAAAAATGGTATAAAGAATTACCAAAAAATGTTACAATCTATAATAGTTTAGAAGAATTAAAAAAATCAAATTCTAAAGCATATATTATAATTTCTGATACAATTATTGATAATGAGTTAGCTCAAGAATCTGTAATATATCGTCCTCAAAGTTTAGTTATTGGTATCGGATTACATTGGGATACAACAAAAGATACAATCAAAGATGGAATAGAACATTGTTTAAAAAAATTCAATCTAAGTTCAAAATGTATTGCAAAATTAGTTTCAATAAAAAAATCTGAAGATGTTCAAGGATTAATAGATCTTGGAGAAGAGATGAAAATACCCGTAGAATATGTAAACAGAGAAGAACTTGCAGAAATAATAACTCCAAATCCTTCTAATACAGTTAAAGCATTTGAAGGAACAGCAAGTGTTTCTGAAGCTGCTGCAATTAAAATATCAAATGGAGAATTAATTGTAGAAAAGCAAAAATTCCCTCCAAATTTAACAGTAGCAATTGCGAGAAAAACATAATGAAACGAGGATTATTACTAATTGATAGAGGAAGCAGACAAAGGGAAGCATCTGAAGAATTAGAGGTAATATGTGAAGGAATTAAGGCTAAAGGGGATTATAATTTTGTTGATTTTTGCTTTTTAGAAGTTGAACCGCCATATATTGAAGATGGAATTGAGAAATGTCTAAAACAAGATATTGATTCACTTACAATAGTTCCATATTTTCTATATCCAGGTAAAAAAGTAAAAAATGCAGTTGCAGATGTAATGAAATTTCAAAAAGATACTAAAATTAAATTTCTTGTCACTAAACCAATGGTCATGCATAAAACTTTGATAGAAATAGTTCAAAACAGAATAGACTCAACATTAAAAGAAAATCAAATTACTCTTGAAAATAAAGATGTAGATGTAATGATTATTGGTCATGGAAGTGTGGATCCTAATGCACAAAGATCATTAAATTACATTGTAGATAAATTAAAAGATAGTTATAGAAATGTAAGTAGAGTATGGTTAGAAATTGAACAACCAGATATTTTTGAAGGAATTAAAAGTTGTGAAAAAAATAATCCCAATGTATTAGTAAATGTATTTTATTTTCTTCATGAAGGAGCACATGTAAAAACTGATATTAATAATGACTTAATACCTGCATTAGAAAATTCTACTATTAAAAAAAGCTATATTACAAAACATATTGGAACAGATCAAAAAATGGTAGATTTAATATTAGAAAGAGCAAAGGAAGTAGAAAATGCAAACTAAGAAAGGTCAATCAATTGAAGATGCAAGTATGAAAATGATTGAAGATGAAATTGGATCACATAGTTATAATGAAAAAGAATGGCCTATTGTAAGAAGAATAATTCATTCTACTGCTGATTTTGATTTTGCTGATAAAAATAGGCTCATTTTTCAAAAAGATGCAATAGAAAGTGGTATGAATGCTCTAAAAAATGGATGTAGTATTGTAGTAGATGTTAATGGAGTAATAGGTGGGCTCAATAAACAAAATCCAAAAGATTTTGGTAATAACATAATTTGTAATATATCAAAACCAGAAATTATGCAACAAGCAAAAGATGAAGGTAAAACACGTTCTCAAGTTTCCATGAGAGTTGCCAAAAATGACATTAATGGAGGAATAGTTGCTATAGGAAATGCACCAACTGCATTAATGGAAATAATTGAAATGGTAAAAGAAGGAATAGTAAAACCGGCATTAATCATAGGAATTCCAGTTGGATTCATCTGTGCACCAGAATCAAAAGAAGAGTTATCAAAGTTAGAAGGAACTCCATTCATTACTAATTTAGGAAGAAAAGGTGGAAGCTCTTCAGCTTCAGCAATAATAAATGCAATTTTTAAATTAATTAGATCAGAATCATCTACGTAAAATTATTGCTCTAAGGGATAAATTAGAATATCTTAAAAAAAATCCAAACCATTTCTTAAAAATCAAAAGTGAGATTGAAAGAACTGAAGAGGCCCTTCCAATCTCATGAAGAATGGAGAGTTCCGTTCTTCATTTAATTGCGTTTGATTACCCGATTGGTAATCGCGATTTTGGAATCACGCAACAAACTATAGGTATAGTGATGTATAAAATAAACGGCAATATCTAAAAATCATTATTTACGTAATTCATTCAAACAATTTTTTACAAAAATTTTAGCATAATTGGAACTATCAAAATAAAGGTGTCCATATGATGCAAGTGTATTATTTTGAATTAGTCCATCTTGATGATTTTTTATTCCTTCTCCAACCTCTAAATTAAAAGCAAATTTAGAATCAGTTGATACAGATTTTAATTGAGAATAATGAAATTCATGACCACGAAATCCATGTAAACTATCAGATAGAATATTTTTACTAGATAATTTTCCCTTTGTATAATTTAATCTCATTTTTTTTGTCATTGTTGTTTCTGCGTCAAATAAACCAACCATTTTGTATTTTTTATTATTATTAGTAATAGATTTAGTAAGATACATCAATCCCCCACATTCTGCATAAATAGGAAAGTTATCTTCAGATAATTTTTTAATTGATTTTTTCATGGTTTGATTTTTTGCAAGATCATTTCCTAAAATTTCAGGAAATCCACCTCCAATATACAATCCATCACATTTAGGAATTTTTTTATCTTTTATTGGACTAAAAAAAGTTAATGATGCACCTTCACGTCGTAATGCATTCAAATTATCATCATAATAGAAATTAAATGAATTATCTAAAGCAACTGCAATTTTTGCTTTAGTTTTTTTATAATTATTTTTAATAATTTTAGGTAAAGAAATAGGATTTTTAATAATTTTAATAATTTTATCAACATCTAATGATTCTGAAATAATTTTTGAAGTTTTTTCAAGTTTATTTTTTAAAATTTTATTATCATAAGTAGATATCAAACCAAGATGTCTGGATTCTAAATTTAAGATAGGATTTTTTGGTATTACACCAATAATAGGTAGTTTTGTTTTTTCTAGAGCATCTCTACAAAGAATTTCATGTTTTTTACTTCCAATTTTATTTAAAATAATTCCAACAATTCTTGATGTTCTATGAAATTTTTGAAATCCTAAAGCAGTTGCACCTATAGAACGAGCGGTTTTACTTGCATCTAATACTAAAATTACAGGAGATTTAGTAATTGATGCTACATGATGAGTGCTTGCATAATTAGAATTTCCTTTAAATCCATCATAATATCCCATTACGCCTTCAATAATTGAAATATCAGAATTTGAATGAGAAACAAAACTATCTAAAACTTGTTTTTGACCCATTAACCATACATCAAGATTGTATGTATCATTTTTTGAAATAGTTGTAAGATAACTAGGATCAATATAGTCAGGACCTACTTTGAAAGGTTGAACAGAAAAACCTCTTTTTTGTAATGCATAGATAATTGAGCATGTGATCGATGTTTTACCAACACCACTAGTTGCTCCTGCTAAAACAATTCTTGGTATTTTCAATGTATGTGTAGAATTTTTTTTTTATTTAAATTAATACCTTGAAAAAATAACGAATGTTTTTACTGATAAAAATTAATGAGTAATTATGGCAGAAAAGGGATTAACTATTGTTTATACAGGAAAAGGCAAGGGTAAAACAACTGCTGCATTAGGAATTGCATTAAGAGCTACCGGTTATAAAAAGAAAATTTGTATGATTCAATTTATCAAAGGTTCATGGCATTATGGTGAAATGGATTCATCAAAAAGATTAGAACCAGAATTTGAAATGGTTGCAATAGGTAAAGGATTTGTTGGTATTATAGATGATAAAAGTCCCAAAGTGGATCATCAAGAAGTTGCAAAGGAAGCAATGAAAATCAGTAATGAAAAAATTCAATCAGGTAAATATGATATAGTGATTTTAGATGAGATTAATTATGCAATAAATCTTAATTTAGTTACACTTGATGATGTTTTGAATTTAATTAAAGCAAAACCCCAAAAAGTGGATTTAGTATTAACAGGTAATTATGCTAAAGAGGAAGTGATCGAAGCTGCAGATTTAGTAACAGAAATGAAAGAAATTAAACATCCATTTCAACGTGGTATTAAAGCAAAAGAAGGGATTGATTTCTAACGAGCAACATTAATGTACAGATTGGAAAGTTTTAGAAGAATTGTCTACTGAAACTCAAGAAATGCCTGAACAAGGTGAAATTATTCTAGCCACAGTAACTAAAGTCATGGATCATGGAGCATATGTTACATTAGATGAATATGATGATATTCAAGGATTTTTACATATTTCAGAAATAGCACCTGGATGGATTAGATCAGTAAACAGATTTGTTAAAGATGGGGAAAAGAAAGTTTTACTTGTAAAAAAAGTAAAAGCAGTAGATATTGATTTATCATTAAAACAAGTTTCAAAAGATCAAAAAAAACAGAAACTAAAAGAAGTTAAAAAATATGAAAAAGGTAAAACATTATTAGAAAATCTCCAAGAAAAAACAAAAATAACAAATGAAGAAGTTGAAAAATTAGAAGATAAATTCTACACAAAATTTGATTCTGTTTATGATGGATTCATGGAAATTGCAAGAAATGGAATTAGTATAATTACAGATCTTAAACTTACAAAAAAAATTACAACAGCAATTGAAGAAATTTGTTCAAAAATTAAACTACCTTCAGTACAAATTAGAGGTATCATGGAAATAACTAGTGATAAATCAGATGGAGTTGAAATAATTAAAAAAACATTATTAGATATAATAAAAAAAGATTCAACAATGGATATTACATATTTAGGCGCACCAAAATATAGAATATCAATTACTTCTGAAGATTTTAAATCAGCAGAAAAATCATTAAAACCAATTATTGAAGAAATTCAGAAAAATATAGAAAAGAAAAAAGGTTCATTCAAATTTACAAGAGAAGATTCAAAGAAAACCAGAGAAAATTAAAATGAGATTTCTATTACGAAAATGCTCAAAGTGTAGTCACTATACATTAAAAGAAAAATGTCCAAAGTGTAGTGAAGAAACAAAATCAGTACATCCAGCTAAATTTTCACCAGATGATAAATACATGCGATATAGATTAGCAGAAAGATATTCCTAAAAAAATAAAATTTAAGGCGTAAAAGTTCCAGTTAATTTTGCTTCTGCAAGAATATGACCTTCCATTGCATCCTCCAACTCTTGTTTAGAGAAACCTTCTTTCAAATTTAATTTTACATCAAGTGTGTATCCTTTGAAGACGTATGTATGACGTCCATTAGGTGGTGCAGGTCCACCATAACCAATCTCACCAAAATCAGTTTTTCCTTTTGTA
>CABXPS010000014.1 GCA_902514095.1 uncultured marine group I thaumarchaeote
AATAATATTTGTGAAAGCAGTAATTATTGCTGGAGGATTAGGAACAAGACTAAGGCCATTAACCAATAATACACCCAAACCCATGCTACCAATAGGAGAAAAACCAATTTTAGAACATCTTGTAAATTGGACAAAAAAAGGAGGAATAAAATCAGTGATTCTGTGTGTCAGTTATCTCAGAGAATCAATTGAAGATTATTTTGGAGACGGAGAGAAATTTGGAGTTAAAATTGAATATGCAATTTCAAAAAAACAATTAGCCACAGCAGGACAGCTTAAAACAGCAGAAAAATTCATTGATGATGATTTTGTTTGTATGTATGGAGATTCAATTTTTAATTTTAGCCTAAGAAGCATGATAAAACAACATTCAATAAAAAAACCATTTATCACAATGAGTCTAAATGAATATAAAACAACATTGCCATATGGCGTAATTGAAACTTCTAAAAAGGGAAAAGTAGTAAACTGGAATGAGAAACCAGAAATTAAAGCTAATGTCAATATGGGATGCTATATTATGAATCCACAAGTTTTCAATTTAATTCCAAAAAATAAACCATATGGAATGGATGATGTAATTAAAAAAGCAATGAAGAAAAAAGTAGTCAATAGTTTCATTACAAAAAAAGGATTTACAGATATTGGAAATACAGAATCATACAAACAAGCATGTGAAGAATATGAAAAAAATAAAAGGAAATCTAAAAATGGATGAATTAATCATAAGGGAATTAGAAAAGGAAGATTTTCAAAAAGGATTTCTAGATACATTAGACACATTAAGAAAAACTAGTAGCATTAAGGAAGACAAAGCATTAGAAGTTTTTAATCAAATTAAATCAAATCCAAAACACATCATAATTGTTGCAGAAGTAAATGGAATAATTGTAGGTTCTACAACTCTACTAATTGAGCCTAAATTCATCCATGAAGGAGGAATTGTTGGACATATAGAAGACGTAGTAGTAAGCAAAGAGTTTCAAGGGAAAAAAATTGGTAATAAAATTATCAAATATGTTTTAGAACTTGCAAAAAATCATGGATGTTATAAAACAATTTTAGATTGCTCAGATGATGTCAAAGCATTTTATGAAGAAATAGGATTCAAATATCATTCAAATGAATTAAGATTTAATCATATCTAAAAAAATCGTTTTTTTGGATGTTTTTTTCGTTTTAAAATCAAAGATGCACCTACACCCATCACAGGTGCAGATAATATTATGAATAATAATGGAAGATATTTCACAGCATCTGTAACATAACTATCTCTAATCGAGTCTATCATTGAATATGAAACAACACTACCTGCTAGTAAAATCATTCCTCCAATAATTATCAAAGAACCAACTTGTTTGGAACCATAATTTCGAGACATGATAAAAGCAACTGCAGCTAAAATTCCAGCAGGAGCAACACCAATTGAAACAAATTGAATCAGTTTTGGATCAGGGGAGAAACCTTGTGCAACAACAGCATCTTCAGCAACAGTATTCATAAAATTATAAACTGAAATCATTTCACCTGCAAACATTGCAAAAAGACCAACACTCGTTATTGCAAGCCATTTCTCAACGCCCATAATGTGAAGTAAATATAGTTGATAAATAAACCATTCATAAATTAAAGAATGCCAACAAGATTAGCTAATTCTTTCCTACATGCAATCCCAAGTTTTTCAGCAGCATCCTCAGGAGAAACATCATTTACAAAAATTCCATACCCACGTTCTAATCCGGACCATGATTTAGTAATTGGATAAATTTCAATGTGCCAATGAATTTGCCGAGTATTTTTCTTTTCAGGAGAAAGATGAAAAACTAAATTGTATGCCACATTTTTAACAGTATTTGAAAGTCCACCCAAAGTTGCTCTCAGAATCAAAGAGAGGTCATTAATTTCTTTTTGCGTAATTTTTGAAAAACTAGTAGAATGTTTTTTTGGAGAAATCCAAAACTCATAAGGATATGAAGGGGCCCAAGGTGAAAAAGCAATGAATCCATCAGTTTGAAGAATTTGTCTAGGTCCACTAAGTTCCTCATTTATGGTTTGACACATATGACAAACACCTTTTTCATTCAAAATTTTATGAGATGCTTCAGCCTCGGCCTCAATAATTGGGGGAATTGTAGAAAGAGTGAGAATGTTCAGATGAGGATGAGGATTAGTATTTCCAGCAAGATCACCATAATCACCATAAATTGAAACATAGGTTACACCTTTTTGAGTATAGAGCCATCTCAATCGATCTTGTACTACAACTAAAACATTAGACCACTGTTCAGGAAGAATTGTTGAAAAAGTATCTTTAGGGTTTGGAGATGCAACAATGACATAATGGTATCCATATGCAGGTTCACTGTAAAATGGTTTATCACTATAAGAATTTTCAGTGTCAATTGAAACAATAGGATTCTTACTTTCAAAAACACGAATTGACCAACCTTCAACATAATCATCTTCACTATCTTGAAGACGTTGTAACATACCATCCTTCTCAACAAGAGATAAAACAGAAGGGTTTGTCATGGATTCATTACCAGGAGCAAAAGGAGATTTCTTTGAAACAACTGCCTTGTCATCTTTTTTAGAAACAATCATGAAATGCTCAGAAACATAATCTTTACGCATATCACCCATAATGGTAATTGAAAGTAATTGTATGTTAAAACGTTTTCTTAAATTAAATGAAAAATTAATTAATTAAAAAATATGGAAGTTGTTTTTGATTTGAAACAAGTCTTTGAATTAAAATTTTAAAAAAATGATCGCAAACATATTGCAAGATTTAAAACAGAGATCAGAGATTTTGATAAACAGAGATCAAATGGATAATTCTGACATTCACATTATTTACGTTCTTTTAGATGGGGTAGGGGATCTGCCACATCCAGATTTAGATGGAAGAACACCATTAGAAGCCGCAAATACGCCCACATTAGATAAAATTGCCAGTAATGGGGTAATTGGAGAAGTAATTTCAGTAGGAAAAGGCATAGCTCCAGAATCAGATATTGCAGTTTTCAATATGTTAGGTTACAAATTTGAACATGTAGATTATGCAGGTAGAGGAGTCATAGAAGCAATAGGAGTTGGAATTGATTTTAAAGATGGAGATTTAGCATTAAGAGGTAATTATTCAACATTAAACGATGAAGAAATAATCACAGATAGAAGAGCAGGTAGACATATTGAAAAAGAAGATGCAGATGGAATTGCAAAAGAATTAGAAGAAAAAATAAAATTTTCAGATCCAGATACCAAAATAGTGGTTGCACCAACAATAGGTCATAGAGTAACAGTAAGAATCAGAACAACATCTCAAAAATTATCATCAAAAATAACAAATACAGATCCAGCATATAGTAACATCGGGGGAATGGGAGTAGCAAAAGCAGTTGGAGACTTTTTAAAAATTGAAAAATGTTTACCTTTAGAGGATGAAGAAAATTCTAAATTTACAGCAAATTTAGTAAATGAATTTTCAGAGCAATCAATAAAAATTATGAAAGAAAGTGAGATAAATAAAAAGCGTCAAGAACAAAATAAAAAACAATTAAGTTGTATTCTACTTAGAGATGCAGGTAACAAATATCCAGATGTACCATCAATTAATGAAAAACATGAAATGAAATTTTCATGTATAGTAGACATGCCAGTTGAACTTGGAATTTCAGAAGTTCTTAAAATGGAAGCATTTGAAGCAGGCGGTCTAACAGACTACGAAGAAAAAGCAAGAGTTGCAGCAAAAGCAATGGAGACACAAAATGCGATATACGTTCATCTTAAAGGACCAGATGAATTTGGTCATGATGGAGATGCCATAGGTAAAATGAAAAATATAGAAGAGATTGATCAAAGGTTCTTTAAAACACTTGTAGAAAATATCGATTCAAATAAAGTTGCAATAATTATTTCAGCAGATCATTCCACTCCATGTATCAACAAAGGACATAGTGATGATCCAGTACCAGTGATAGTTTCAGCAGATTTTATTAAAAATGATGGTACAACAAGAATGACTGAAGAACAAGCTAAGAAAGGAAGCATAGGATTACTTCAAGGTTCAGAAGTAGTTACAAAATCTTTAGAATTAATTAGATCTCAAACAAAACCAAATCATTAATTTTTTGCATTTCAACAGATTTAGTTCTGATTCTTTCAACATCAATTGAATGATACATAGATGGAGAACTTCCCAATTTTTCCAAAGCTCTAGTTAACATTGCAACGCCAATACTTAATTCATTTACTTGAGCATGAGCATATGCAACGGCTACAAGTATAATTCCTTGAACTAATTCTTTTTCACGACCAAAGCATTGTTTCCAAACACCTTCAAATGCTTCATGACATTCCCAAAATCTTTCAGCATTAAAATAGAAAATTCCATCTTTTATGCCTTGATCTATTTCAATATCCTCTTCAACTATATGTCGTAAATTATCTAAATCGCCAATAGGAGATAGTTTTTCTACAAGGATATCCACATCTTTTGTCTCAATAGCAACATCAAATTCAATAAAGGTTGTAGCAATTCTAGCAAGTCGAATATGTGCATTCATTTTAGATATAAGATCTCTAGCTCGATAAAGTATTTCACGGGAATTTATGGGAACGTGTTTTTCATTTTTTAAATGAATCAAATATCGTTCCATATCATTAATTCATAGCATTTTCTTAAATTTCTTATGTAAATTCAACTAGGTTTATATGAAATATCTAGAGATTTTTGATACATGTCACTTATTCAGACACTTTCAGATGTCAATAATACCTTCTTATCAAGAAGAGAGTTAACCTGTGATTTTGCAGGATTAGGGGGTAAACTCAAAACTCTAGAGGCAGTAGATATGATAACAAAGGAATTCAAATTAGATGGAAAAATTGTGATTCCAATGAGACTAAAAACAAATGTTGGAATGTTAAACGTAACAGGAACTTTCTATGTATATGATGATGAATCATTAGCAAAAAAACACATTAATTCAACTATTTTCTCAAGGTTAGAAAAAACTAAAGCAAAAATTGCTGAAGCTGAAAAATCTGAAGCACCTGCAGAGGAAGCAGCAGCTGAAGCACCTGCAGAGGAAGCAGCAGCTGAAGCACCTGCAGAGGAAGCAGCAGCTGAAGCACCTGCAGAGGAAGCAGCATCTGAAGCACCTGAGGAGAAAACAGAATAATGCCTGTGGAAAAAAAAGGCAGTAAAGGTTCTAGTCCAAAAGTACACCAATATTTTAAAGTTGAAGGGGACAAAGCAACAAAAATTAGAAAAAATTGTTCAAGATGTGGAAAAGGAGTATTCATGTCAGAGCATAAAGATAGAAACACCTGTGGAAAATGTGGATTAACAGAATTTAAACAATAAAAAAATATTTTAAGTAATTACTACTCAATACAATTTTTTCTTGTGTAATTTTAAACTTTTTTCCTCTAACTGCTCAATTTTTAAAATAAATTTAGGATCAAGTTTTATTTTAGATAAAGATTCTACAGATAATTTTACATTGTTAGTATCTAAAGAAATATTAGATTTGGGTAAATTTCTATCAGCCCAGAATTTTATCACTTTATCTTCAAGTTTATAGTCACGAAATCCAGCAGGAAATTTTTTTGTAATATGATTCAAGAGCATTCTATCTTTAAAAACAACTTTTGGTTCAAATAATCTTGTTTCATCACTATAGACATTTTCAAATAAGTTTCCAGATATTTCATCAGAAAGTAATTCCATTTTAGATATTTTTCTCATCAATTCTAAAAAATGTAAAAATTCGTGAGCCAAAATAGCATGAATTGTTCCTTTTAATCCATAAGCAATTAGAGGAGCAGAAATTTGAATTACTACTTGAAACTTTTCTTCAAACATAACAGGAATAGTTCTAGCAAAAAGAATGCCATATTCATATGAATTTGAATCAGATGAAGAAAGCACAAGTGATGGTTCCACATAAGCCACAGGATATTGAATTCCTGATGCTTTTTCAATTCGATCTATCCCAGCAACGGCAATAGGAAAACGCTTCAAGGTTAAATCATAAACATCATCAGGAATAAGCCCCTTAGAATGTGCATCTCTAAAACGTACTAAAGGATCCAATATGGATTCTTAATGATTTTAATGTAAAAACGTTGATTTTACTAGGATCTTGGTTTTCCAGACTTTGCTTTCTTTACTTTACGAGTGTTTGCTCTTTGATCAGCATGTCTTTGATGTTTACCTTTTTTTCTCATTGGCATGTAAATTCACAATATTTTGAAGTAGTTAATTGTTATCATTGTATATCAATACCATGAAAATCAAATACATTACACTTACATTCACAATTAAGAAATTCAGAAATATTGGGAGAAACATCTCCACCTTCAATAAATCTCCGGATAGGTAATCCACCTTCTACTTTCATAAATAAAGAAAAAGTATGGGATGAATTTTTTTTATAATTTAGAGAAAAGATCTGTTTCTCAAAACATTTTCCAGATTTTTCATAAACCATAACTGGAGCATTACAAATATTTTTTAATTTTCTGAGATATTGTGTGTCAAGAGTATTTTTAGAAGAAATTTTGATTTCAACAGATGAACTAAATGTGATAGGTTTTTTAGGAAATTTATCAATAATTTTTAAATTTTTTAATTTAACAGAATTAAGATCAGCAGAAATTAATTTTGATTTTCTTTTATTTGGATGTTGGAGTTTGACAAAAAAGGGCCGTCCATCACCTAAAACAAGACTAGAATTATCCTCACCACCAATCCAAGTGAATTTTGTGGTAGTACCACCAAATTTTTTAAAAATATATTGTGAAATAATTCCCTCAATACTATCAAATTCAGAAATACCATGAAATAGACAAGTTTTACATCCCCTACCATTACAATTTATACAAGATTTTTGTTTTTGAGAAATTTCCCGCAATGTTTTCACATATCTTCCAGAAAAAGTAATAGATTTAGAATATAATTCACAAGATTCATTTTTAAAATTTATTATAAGATTAATTTCAGGATCTAAAAAATCTAGAATTTTTTTTGTTTTTTTAGAAAAAGATTTTCCTAATTCTTTAGTAATATCAGTTTTAACACTATCAACTCCCATTAGTTTGTAATGTGATCTAATGTAATCATCCCTATCAACAATAGAAGGTTTAACAGTAGTTCCCACACTAAATGTACAATAAGAATAATCAGATGTTGAATCAATCATCATTTTTAAAAAATAATTTAGATTATCAAATAAATTCTTACAGATAAAACATTTTTGAGAAGATTTAAAATTTTTCTTCAATTTTTGACCAAGAATTTTATTTGAAGAAAGACCTAATTGTTTAGAAAATAATCGGCCTAAACAATGATAACATAATTCATGATCTTTTAAAATTTGATTTGCAATAGGGGTAATTTTTTGATATTCAGACATTTTTAAAGATAGGATTAGAGAAAATCATCCCAATCCCATTTTTCTAAGAGTGCCTTGCATTTGACGACCCTTTGAAGCCTTCATTAAATTCTTAGAATTTTTATAATTTTTCAGTAACTCTTTAACTTCACCCTCAGCCCATCCCGAACCACGTGCAATTCGTTTAATTCTAGAAGAATTAAGTAAGTCAGGATCTGCCTTTTCATCTTTATTCATACTTTGAATGATATACCGCCATTTTGAAACTCTATCTTCCATTTGATCAACTTGATCCTCTTTGACCATACCAGACATTCCAGGCATGCTATCAAGAAGTCCTTTCAAAGAACCAACTTTAGTAACTTCCTCCAACTGATAAAAGAAATCATCCATATTCATTTTTCCGCTTGAAATTCGTTTCATTCTAACATCATCACCCTCATTTTCCAATCTTTTTGCCAAATCCAATACAGCTTGAATGTCACCCATTCCAAGTAATCTACCAACAAATCTAGTGGGTGAAAATTTTTCTAAATCATCAATTCTTTCACCAGTACCAATGTACATTATTTGTGCACCAGTTGCAGCAGATGCTGCAAGTGCACCACCACCTTTTGCAGAACTATCCAATTTTGAAATGACTACACCTCCAACTGGAATGGTTTTATGAAATGCTTCTGCTTGATTGAAACATTGTTGTCCGATAGTACCATCAATTACAAGTAAAGCTAAATCTGGTTCTGCAACTTTATTGATTTTACTCATTTCTTCAAGTAGATCATGTTCCTCTTTATGACGACCAGCAGTATCAATTATAATTACATCAAGAGATTGATTTTCAAAATATTTTAATCCATTTTTTACAATGTTTGGAGAATCCTTATTATTTTCTTCACCATAAACTTCAACATCAGATTTTTCACACATCATTTTAAGCTGAGTTAATGCACCAGGTCTATAGGTGTCAGCACCAACAACTCCAACTTTATGCCCTTGACCAGTCAAAAATTTAGCAAGTTTTGATGCCACAGTGGTTTTACCACTTCCTTGAATTCCCAATAAAATTATTTTATTTTGTTTACCAGGTATAAAATTAAAATCAGATTCATTACCAAGTAATTTAGATAATTCATCATAGAGAATCTTTACAATATGATCTTTACGTGAAAGCCCAGGAGGCGGAGTTTCATTTAATGAACGCTCCTCTAATCTCTTAGTAATTTCAAGAACTAATCTCACATTTACATCAGACGTCAATAATGCTCTTTGAACATCTTTACAAAGATCTTTAATTAATTCCTCATCTATGCCTGAAGATTTAACAATCTTTTTGATTGCATCGCCTAAACTAGTTTTTAATCCATCAAGCATTGTAATTTAACTCCGCATCCACTATTTCAAACCTTCCTCTATAGCCATCCCAATTTTTTGTAAATTTATTAATTTTAAGAGGATAAGAAAAAAGAGGACAATTAATTACAAAAGTTTCAGATTCTCCACCTTCAAAATTTAAATTAAATCCAAATTTATCAGATAAATTATTCAAAACTTCAATATCAGATTTTGTAATTAATTTTCCCAACCATTGCTCATCTAAACCATCAGAAGATACTGTAACCATCATAAAATGAAAATTAGAATCAAGTAATTGATTCATGTATTCTTTTGGATTAGTTTCCCATAAGGGTGCAATAGAAACTAAGTTTAATTTTAAACACAAAGTTTCAAATTTTTCTTTTTGAAATTTACTTTTAATTCCCCCATGAACTAATCCATCAATTTGAAATTGTTCTTTTGCATTTTGTAATAATTTTTCCATTACAATTAATTCATCATTAGTTTCATTAGAATTAGAAATAATAGTTAATTGAGGAATGTTCATTGATTCAGATTGTAATTTAGTCCATCTTAAATTAGGATAATGTAAAAGATGACTTTCTTCAGATTTTGCAAATATACTCAACAAGCATACAACATCATGTCCTTGTTTTTTAGCAAGATGAATAGCATATGTGCTATCCTTTCCACCAGAAAAAAAACAAGCTAATTTCATAATTTTATTAAAAAAGTCAGTCTAATAAAATTCTAGAATGTATTAAAAGAGATGCTTCAATACTCATAATCGTCATCACAAATCAGACGGCTTTTCCAATAATCATCAGCATCTATAACAATTTGAAATACACAGGATTTTAGTGCTATGATTAAAATATAATTATCAATTTTATATTTGAATAAATAAAGTATTTTTGTAAAATTATCAATCTAACTATTTTTGATACTCATAATTTTGGTATGTTCCATTACAACCCAATATTCAACATTTTGTCCATTCTCCAATTTACCTTCAACTGCATCGTCAATCATAGCAACATCTATGGTCTCAAATGACTCAGAATCCATAACTTGTACGGTGTCACCATTAATTGAAATAATTTGTCCAACTTTTTTGTTAATCATTGGAACGTGAATTTGCATACTCACAGGACCAACATGTGGTCTATTTTTTCCATCAAAGATACCTTGACCAACTATTCGAGCTTTTGCTGCACCGTGCTTTCCAGGTTTTGATGTATCATATTCAATAATTCTACAAGCCTCACCGCTAGGTTGATCAGTGTGTGGTAGTAAAATGTATGAACCAATTTTCAAAGAACCTAGATCAGATGGTTTACTCATAAAAAACAGTTTTTGCTCGAATATTTAACTTCTACTTTAGCTGATCAAGAATTGAAAGACTCAATAAATTAGATAGTGTGAATCCCTTTCTAGTAACATCACGTTGTGTTTGATCACAATATTTTTTTACACTTTGATGGCTTTTCTCACTAGCAACTTCAATTATAATCATATTTTCAGAATAAGGAAATGTAAATTTTGAGGTAACAGAACAACTAGTGGTCATATTCCCAATTCCTGCAACTTCAATTTTTTCTCTTTTTAGTAATAGACCTGCAATTTCTTGTAAATCATCATCATCTTCACCATATTCTAAATAATATATTGAAATAAAATTGGTTTCACCCAAAACTTCTCTTTCAAAAAGATCATCCTTGATATTAAAAATAAAAGAAGTTTTTTCTTGAATGTGTTGAGATAATTCTTTTGTTACAATAGAACTATTTTTGAATTTGGCTAGTAGGTAATGATTAGCAGAAGTTGAAAAATAGGGTTGGCTTTCATCAGAAAATGTTCCAGTAACAAAAAATAATTTTTCAATATTTTTAGAACTAGTCCAAGATTCTTTTAATTCAAGAGAATCACGATTGTGTAGATAAGGGGCACAAACATACCCAGAATAAGATAATTTTAATTCAGACATTATATTATTTGGAATTTTTAAGACTATTTATCCATATATTTAATATAGATAAAAAAAGCACTATGGTTTTTAAGAGCAATAATATTAATAATTTTTGTCCCGTGGTAGCTCAGCCTGGTAGAGCTTCCGGCTGTAGTTGTTGGCTTAAGATGGCTGACCGAAAAAACAGCATATCAGGCATACAGAAACCGGGTTGTCGAATGTTCAATTCATTCCCGCGGGACCACAAATCTTCTAGAAAATAAAAATAATAAAAAAATAGACTGTTTAAGAAAACATAGATGAAATCTTAATTTAAAAATTCAAATGTCTACTCTAATTTTTTGACTTTTTGTGCTGCTGGGCCTTTTTGGCCTTCACCAACTTCAAACTCGACTTTATCGCCTTCATTGATGAATCCATCAACATCAGATTTGTGAACGAACATATCGTCGCCACCTTCTCTTTCGATAAAACCAAAGCCCTTAGTACGGTTGAACCATTTTACGGTACCTTGTTCCATATTTTCTGAAATAATACATTCACTATATTAACTAAGGTATCTAAAAACTAGAGATCTTTAGCAATATGACCATTATCTTTAAGCCATTCTACTTGAGGCAATGTAAATCTCCAAACAATATCTCCACGTTCATTGTCATTAAAATCCCAAGGAGCAATAATTACAATATCATTGTCTCTAATCCACACTCGTCTCTTTAATTTTCCTCTAATTCTTCCTCTTCTAGTTACATTATCATCACATTTTATCATAACATTTTCTCCGCCCATCATTTTTAATACACGACCAAACAATTCACCCTCTTCTGGAAGACGTATTTCTTTCAGAGCACTTTCATTTTTTACTTGACGCTTACCCATAATTTTGATAAATCAAGTTACCATATAACTGATGAGGTTTTTAGAAGATAGACTTACAGGAAGATGTAATTCAAAAGAAATTTTATCTATTACATTAAAAATTAGTCAATGGAGTTTAGATGTATTGATGAGTGTTCTGAATGTTGTGTTGAAAGGGAATATTATCCAACTAAAGAATTTGGCAAAATAGGTGTACTAATACTACCAGAAGAAAAAGAAAATATTGAAAAATTAGCACAAGAAAATAAAATTAAAATAAAAATTTTACCAAGAATAGGAGTTTCTGAAAATAGAAATCAAATACCAACAAGAATTTTAGCATATCAATTAATGGGAGTTAAAGAGAACGGCAACACTTGCCCATTTTTAGATACAGAGAGTGGTAAAAAATCAACTCATGGAGGATTCCCATGTAAAATTTACAATAATAAACCGTTAGCGTGTAGTGCATATCCATTGATTGAAATAAAACCAATCAAGCTAGATGAAAAATGTAAATTCTGTAAGGAATGTGGAACTGCAGATAAAAATTTAAATTTTGAAACAGAATCTTTGTTAAAAATAAAAGAGAGTATGCAAACAAATGCAATGTGTATTTGGAGATACGCAACAGGTTTTGGAGAACAAGAAGATCATGAAATTATTAAAACAGGATGGATTTTAGAAAATTATTAGATAATTAAAACAAAATTAAGGATTTATGACAGCCCGACCAATAATCTTTCTTGCTTTAAGATCTTCCAATGCAGTATTTGCTTCATTAAGTGTATATCTTTTAGAGATGATTGGATTAAGGATACCTTTTCTTGCAAGGGCAAGTAATTCAACCATATCAGTATAGTTACCAGTGTATGCACCTTGAATTGTAATTGATTTTAGAGGAATTGTTACTAAAGATAATTCAAAAGAACCACCAAACAATCCAACTAAAACCAAATTGCCTCTTTTTCTTAAAATAGCAAAATCGAGTTTTGCCGTAGGAGGATTATTAACAAAATCAACAACACTGTCAGCCCCCTTATCATTACAAATGGACATAATTTTTTCAACAGTTTGAGGATCCTTAGAGTTAATCACAAAGTCAGCACCCATTTCTTTGGCAGTGTTTAATTTTTCATCATCCAAATCAGCACAAATAATTTTAGCATTACTTATAGATTTAGCAATTTGTACACCCATTAATCCCAAACCACCAGCACCAACAATGACAAGGAATTCAGGAGAATTTTGGTTTGCTTTTTTAATTGCAGTGTATGCAGTTAATCCAGAACAAGCAAGGGAAGTTGCAGCATCAGGATCAACTCCATCCAATTTTGCTAAATATTTAAAACTTGGAATTAAAGCATAGTCAGAATAACCACCATCCTGAAAAACACCCATGGATTTTGGAGTATCACATAAATTTTCATTACCAACTTTACATGCAGGACATTCACCACATCCAATCCAAGGAAAAACAAGTACTTGATCACCTCTCATAATACCTGAAACATCACTTCCAATATCTTCAACAGTACCAACAATTTCATGACCAGGTGTTACAGGGTATTTTACACCTCTGTCAGTAACTTTCATAAATTTTCCATCTCCAAGATCATATCCACCTTCCCACAAGTGTAAATCACTATGACATACACCCACAGAATTTACTTTAAGTAAAACTTGATCTCCTTCAGGTTTTGGCGTCTCAAATTCAGAGACAGAAAGAGGCTCATTAGGCGATATAATACGCGAAGATTTCATAACAAAAAAAAATCATCTTTACAATATAAGAGTTGACTGGAAGTAAGAAAAAAGTAGAGTCATTAGATATTATTGAATAGGAGAATAGTTATGTTGTGAGTGAATCTCAAACTCCCAACAGTATTTCCCAAGAACCAATCAATGTCTTATTTGATCCTAAAGCAGTTATAAAAAAAGATGTTTGGGAAATAGATCTAATTCAAATTTTAAATTTATTAGAAAAAATTCTAGAAAAAACAGGTAAAAAAGATCTCAAGGTTGCAGGAATGGCAGCATTGTCATCATCATTAATTTATAGAATGAAAGTTGAAAGTATTTTTGCATTACAAAAAGCAGCTATGGAGAAAAAACCAAGCTTTCAAAGGACAGACGTAGATATAGAATTAATTGATATTCCATATAGACATGAATCAACATATCCAGTTTCATTAGATGATTTGTTAGGATTGTTACAAAATCTTATTGGTACGATTGCAAACCCACAATCAAGAAGAAACAGTAAATTGGACATAGAACCAATTGAAGCACCTGATTTTCAAGAGTTTTTTATTTCACTAGAAAGTATTATTGGAAAATATGAAGATCTAATTATTAAAAAAATTACAAATACAGGATTCGGATTACTCCAGGATATCATTGCAGAACTTGATCAAGTAGATTCAATCAGATGCTTTTTTGCAGCATTATTTTTAGCAAGAGATCAAAAAGTAGATTTAGAGCAACAAAATGATGATATCAAAATTATACTTATGAAAGAAGAGAACATAACAGAATAAAAATGGAGAAAAACATCTTTATCTAAATTTTAAAGGTGAGTGATGTAATTTGGTTAAAATTGAAAATTTAGACGAAGCAACTGCAAGAATAGAATCAGCACTTTATTCCGCAGGTCGACCACTTAGAATAGAAGACATAATCAGAGCATCAGGCACAGAATCAAGAACAAAAACATTAGGTTTACTTGAAACAATTATGAAAAAAACAAAAACAGCATTCAAAGCATTAGAAATTACAAAACTACCAGATGGGTCATATGTGATGCAATTGAAACCAGAATACAGTTCAACAGTTAAGAGATATGCATCAAAACCAGTTTTACCAAATGCAACTTTAAAGACATTATCATATATTGCATACATGCAACCAATAGCATCAAAACAGCTTGTTGAAACAAGAGGTTCAGGGGTCTATGCACATCTTAAAGAATTACGACAATTAGATTACATTACACATCAAAATGTAGGTAGATTAAAAATTTACACAACAACTGAAAAATTCCAAAAATATTTTGGAATTCAAGGTGATGTTGAAGATTTAAAATCAAGATTATTTTCTAAAGTAAGAAAAACTGCAAGTAGAGGAGAGACAAACACCACACCACAAATTACAACAGAAACAAAATAGATGTATTTTTGATTTAAGGCTAATTTTTGGCGTTTTGTATAAATTAGAGTAATTCAACTAATTTGTGTGAGAAAATCAGTAGAGAATTTAGCAACCAGTAAGATAACTGGAGGAAGAAGAAAACCACTTAGAATTAGAAGAAAATACGAAACTGATAGATATCCAAATGAAGCAATTAATGGAGCTCAAGTAACAATAACAAGAAGAGTTCGTGGAAATAATAATAAAGTCGCTTTAAAATCAATTGATTTTGTTAATTTAGCAACAGGAGATGCAAAAGTAGTTAAATCAAAAATTATTAAAGTTTTAGAAAATTCTACAAACAATGATTATAGAAGACGAGGAATAATTAGTAAAGGTGCAATTCTTGAAACACAAGAAGGTAAATGTAGAGTTGTTTCTAAACCAGGACAAACAGGAATAGCTAACGCAGTTTTAATTAAAGAATAAAATGAAAGATTACGAGCACGTCGTAATATGGTTGGATTATTTTAATAAAAATTTAAAAAAATCAAAAGGAAGGAGATTAGGATTAGAAAAATGTGTTTTTGACCCATCATTAAAAGAATTGATGGATGCAACAACATCTGCAGGATTTGAAATAACAGAATCAGACGATAAAGTAAGATTTCCAAAAAGGCCGTTTGTTAGATCAGGCTACATCGTGTTACCAAAAGGATCCTCGAAGACAATTATTCTTAACAAAATTTCACAAAAACTTATTTCAAAAAGAGCTAAGCAAACAAAATAAAATCTATTCTAGCTCTTAGCTAAAGTAAAGTTGACAGAAGTCTATGATAGTGTAATCATTTCTACTATTGTTAATTGCAGGAGGTAGGCGAAATAATGCACCTAGCCGGAAGTGGCAGGGTAATAATTCAGCTAACAAAAGAATTAGTTGAAGGACAAATACTCTGTGACGACAAAGGAACTAGAGTTGCAAAAGTAATGGAACTGATAGGTCCAGTAAAAAGGCCGTTTGCATCAGCAACGTCTTTAACAAATAACATCAATAAATTTATTGGAAAACATGTTTTCATGTTTGAGCAATCTTCTGCAACTAAACCAAAAAAATATAGGAGAAACAAAAGATGAACATATTACAAACCCAAAACTGTCCTGAATGTAGATCATCATTAGTTGATGACATGCAGAATGGTGAAATAATCTGTTCTGGTTGTGGAGTAGTTGTCGATGATCAGATTGCAGATTGCGGTCCAGAAACAATAAGTTCGAATCTCGAAGACAAAATGAAGCTTGCAAGAGCAACAGGACAAACAACCTATTCTCAACATGATTTGGGAATAACAACTGAGATTTCAATTAGTGCAAAAGACTTCAGTGGAAAAACAATCAACCATGAAGTTGCAAACCAAATGAATCATCTCAGGAAATGGCAACAAAGAGTAAGAGTTTCAACACCAAAAGAAAGACGACTTGCAAATGTTTTAGCAAAGATGGGCGAAACATGTGAATCACTTAATCTTTCAAAAAATGTGTTAGAAACTACTTCAATGATTTATAGAAATTTAGATGGACACATAGATGTCAAAGGAAAATCAGTAGTTTGTATCACAGCAGCTACAATTTACATGGCATGTAAACAATGTGACGTAGTAAGATCATTAGAAGAAATTTGTCGAGGAATTGTCCCAGCAAAAGATGTTAAATCAAAAACAAAACTTGCAGCAAGATATTATAGAACCATGGTAATGGAAATGGGCACATTAAAAGCTCCAGTCTTAACTATGGACAAATACATCTCAAAGATAGCAAACATGACACAAACAGAGGTTAGAGTAGAAAGACTAGCCTTAGAAATTGCTGAAAAAACAAAGAAGAACAGTATTTCAGATGGAAAATCTCCAAATGGAATTGCTGCAGCATATCTGTATGTTTCATCAGTACTACTGGGACAAAGCGTTCTACAAAGAGACGTTTCAAGTGTTGCAGGAGTTACAGAAGTAACTATTAGAAATAGATGTAAAGAGATTCTAACAAGTCATAAACTCAAAATTACTTTGAGACCATCTCTGGCCAAATAAATCCCCCCCCCTCTTTTCATTTTATAATTAAAATTATCAATTAGGATTAGCTAAATTTCGTCGGTATTATATAGAGAATTAAAATTGTTTGAAATATGGTAGTATTAGAAATTAAAGACCTACACGTATCAATAGGAGATAAAGAAATTCTCAAAGGTGTTAATCTAAAGACAGGGCCGGGAGAAGTACATGCAGTTATGGGACCAAACGGTTCAGGAAAAAGTACATTGGCATACACATTACTTGCACATCCAAAGTACAAAGTCACTAAAGGAGATATTCTATTGGATGGTGAAAGTATTTTAGAATTAACTGCCGATGAAAGAGCAAAAAAAGGATTATTCTTAGCATTTCAATATCCAACTGAAGTTTCAGGAGTAGGATTTTCTCACTTTCTAAGAACAGCATACAACTCTCTAAGTAAAGCAATGGATGGGGACGATAGAGAAGTTTTCATCACTGTAAGAGAATTTCAAAAATATCTTAAAGAAAATATAGCAAAAGTTGGATTAAGAGAAGAATTCCTTTCAAGATATCTAAATGAAGGGTTTTCAGGAGGAGAGAAAAAACGTGCAGAAGTATTACAAATGGCAGTTTTAAAACCTAAAGTTTCAATTTTAGATGAACCAGATTCAGGATTAGATATTGATGCAGTTCAATCAGTAGCTCAAGCAATCAGTAATGTTTCAACCAAAGATGCAACAGTGATCATAATTACTCACTATGCTAGAATTTTAAAATTCTTAGATAAATTAGATTATGTACATGTATTTGCACAAGGTAAAGTATTGAAAACAGGAGATGCATCTCTTGCAGATAAATTAGAAGCCGAAGGTTATGAATGGGCTTTAGAAAAAGCAGCATAAGCAAATTATAAAAAAATTAAAAATATCAAAATTGAGAATATGTTTTTTGTTTAAATAGGGTTTCAAAAATTAAAAATCATGTCAGAAAATAGTGAACAATATTTTTTCAATTTTTCATTCTTCAAAGTTGATCCCAAATGGAGATGGATGGCAGATTTAGCAAAAGAAGAATCTGCAAAAGAAGTTGAGAACATAGTTAGTAACTCCGGCATCATGTTTAGATCATATTCAAATCTAGGATTACGTGATGATGCAGATTTTTTGTTTTGGTTTGCAGCAAAAACAGTTGATGAAATTCAAACAGTAATTGAAAAATTATACAAAACAGTATTTGGGAAATATATCATTGCATCAATGACATATCTATCATGTACAAGACCATCACTCTATGTTAAAGACCAAAAAACATTAGGTTTCATGACAGGAAATAATCCAAAAAAACACGTAATAGTTTATCCATTTACAAAAACAAGAGAATGGTATTTACTTCCAAAAGAAAAACGTCAGGAAATCATGGATGAACATATTGAAGTAAGTAAAAAATATCCACAAATAGTCCTCAATACCACATACTCATTTGGAATTCATGATGAAGATTTCATGTTAGCATTTGAGGTAGACGACATCAGAGATTTCCAAGACTTGATCATGGATTTAAGAGAAACACAAGTTTCAACATATGTAAAAAACGATATTCCAATGATCGTATGTGTAAAAAAAGACATCATTCCATTAATCATAAGTTTAGGGTAAACACTCAACATGAAATATCATGATTGCAAATTTTGGATAAACATAAATGATGAAATTCCAAATAAATAATGAAAACAAAGGGGAAAAAAATTGAAGTATAACAAATTAGGAAAAACAGACATCAAAGTATCAGAAGTAGGTTTTGGTGCATGGGCAATTGCACTAGATTGGTGGGGTAAAAAAATTGAAGAAGATGAAGCAAAAAGAATGCTCAAAAAAGCATACGATGTAGGAATTAATTTCTTTGAAACAGGAGATCTGTATGGAAAAGGATTAAGTGAAAAACTAATTGGAGAAGTTTTCAAAGATATGAGAGACGAAATTGTCATATCAACAAAATATGGCTATGATTTTAGTGGAGTAGAACAAATAGGACACAAAGAACTCCCACAAAGATTTGATGAAGATTACACCAGAATGGCATTAAGAAATAGTTTGGAAAGACTACAAACAGATCATGTTGACATGTATGGTGTTCATAATCCAAAATTAAAAGATGTAAGAAATAATTCAATATTCAATGTATTAGATAGTTTTATCGAAGATGGTTCTATCAAAACATATCAAATTGCTTTAGGCCCTGCAATTGGATGGACACAAGAGGGAATAGAAGCAATGGATAAACCAAATCTCAGTGCAGTTCAAACAGTTTACAACATACTGGAACAAACCCCAGGAAATGAATTGATGAAAAGAGCTGAAGAAAAAGACGTAGGTATTCTAGTTAGAGTTCCAGAAGCATCAGGGATTTTAACAGGCAAAGTTAATGCAGATACTAAATTTGATGAAAATGATCATAGATCAGTTAGAAAACAAGAATGGCTCAAATCAGCATTAAAAAAAGTAGAACAATTCAAACCAATTGCCGATAGAAATGGACTAAATATCACAGAATTTGCAATGAAATTTATGATGACAAAGAAAGGATTTGCAACAGTTCTACCTACAATGATCAGTGAGGAAGAGGTTGTCAACTATGCTGAAATGTCAGATGGAAAATACATTTCAGACGCAGATATGAAAGAAGTTGACGAGTTGTATAATACTTGGCCAGCCTATGAATTAAAAACAACACCTCAAACAAATTAATTTGTAAATGGATTCTCCAATAAATTCAAAAAAAACCATAGAAGTCATTGAAAGAATGAAACTTGCCAAAATTGGCAATTATAAAAAATGGAAATTAATAATTAAAAAAATTAAAAATAACCAAGTATTAAATCCTGAAGAATTAAAATATTATTCAAATTTAACTAGAATTTATAAAAATTCAAGTGTTACAAGTAGAAGTAAAATATATCATACAAAACTATCACCAGAAGATGAAAAACCACCATGTAAAGAATGTGGAGAGAGTGCTTTATTCTATTGCAACATGAATGATCAATATTTTTGCAATATTCATGTGGTAGGGCACGATAAAAATGAAATCTAAGCAACAATATCTTCTAAACTAAATGAATTTTCAACAAAATATTCAACTCGAGTTTTTTTAAATTCACGAGAACTGAAAAGAATTTTGTATTCATTTACATCAATTTGATCTTGAATAGTTTTAGCCACTTCATATGCTTCATCATGTGTTTTACAATGAATCATTGAAAATACATTGTATGGCCAATCGTCATATGTTGGACGTTCATAACAATGGCTTACTTGAGGAAAGGAACCCAGGGTTTCACCAACAGATGTAATTCTATCTTCAGGAACTTTCCAAACAATCATACCATTAGCAGTAAATCCAACTTGTCTATGCCTAAGAATAGCTGCAAATCTTCGCAATACACCCATACTCTCATAGTGTTTCATTTTTGAAAATAATTCATCCTCAGTAATCCCAAGATTCTTTGCAGCATTTACAAAGGGTTCATCAATAATTTCCATGTCTTTTTGTAATTCACGAATGAAATCTTTGTCTTCTTCTGTTGGCTCAAATTTTATATTTTTAATTTCTTTTTTCTCTTCAGTTGGTGCAACCTCATGTTTTTTATCATCAACCATATCAAGTTTAACACCAATTTTGAATAATTGTAAAGTTGGAAGCATTCGAACTTTTTTAATTCCTTTAAGAACATTGAATTTCTCAAGTTCAGAATTTAAATCAGCTCCAGGTGGAACAGCCAAAGTAAACCAAAGATTAAACTGATGATCACGCTCATAATTATGACTAACTCCAGGATGACGATTGATTTGACTAGCTACATAATCTAATTTATCATGTTCAATTTCCATTGCAACTAATGAACTAGTGTAACCTAGTTTTCTAGTATCAAAAATTGCACTCAATTGTCTTAAGACACCAATTTCTTTAAGATTGTTTAATTTTTCTTTAATAATTTCCGGAGTAGTATCAAATTTTTTAGCAATAGTATCAAATGGTCTAGTAACTAACGGAAACGTCCATTGAATTTCATTTAGAAGTTCCTTATCAGATTCACCTAAAGAAGACAATAAGGGGATTAATCGACAATTCAATTAAAAATGTAGCTAGTATTTTACACAGTGATTTTTAATACATAAATAGAAACTGGAGTGTCTTGGATCGATGATAATTAATCTAAATCTTGAAGGTAAAAAAATCATTGTTGTAGGAGGAGGAAATGAGGCTGAAAAAAGAATAAAATCAATATTAAATGAAAAGTGTGAAATCATAGTTATCAGTGATTCTGTAAATACACAAATTTTAAAATTAGTAAAAACAAAACAAGTTAAATTAAAAAAACAAAAAATTGAAAATGTAAAATTTATTTTAGAACTAAAACCAGATTTAATAATTACAACTACAAATAATAAAAAAATTAATCAAAAAATAATCAATCATGCAAAAAAGAAAAAAATAATATCATATAGTTCAGATAATCCCGAAGATAGTGATTTTTCAAATGCTGCAATTATTGATTTTGAAAAAATGATTCAAATTGCAATTTTCACGGGAGGTAGGAGTCCAGTTATGTCAAAAAAGATCAAATCAAAAGCTGAAAAGGTACTAAAAAAAGTTATTTCAAAAGAAGATGTTGCTCAAATTAAAATTCAAAAAATATCACGAAAACTAGCTAAAGAGATCATTCCCACCCAATTTGAACGAAAAAAGTACCTACAGAATATCATGACTGATAATCATATTGATCAGTTAATAAAAGACGGTCAGATAAAAAAAGCTGAAAAGCGAGCTATAGAGATACTAAAAAAATGGAAATAAATCAAAACATCATAAATGCACGTGTGACATTTCGTAACTCACCAATCCATATTTTAGAAAAATTCACTATCAGAGATACGGAAAACGCATATCAACAATTTAAAAAACATTCAGAATTAGATGAATGTGTAATAATTCAAACTTGTAATAGAATTGAATTATTTGGAAAATCAAAGACAGATAATTCAGATAAAATTAAGAAAACATGGGCAAGTATTACAGGATTAGATGAAGAAATATTTGAAGAAAATATTGAATTTGTAGAAAATCAAGAGGCTCTACATCACTTGTTGAAACTAACCTCAGGCTTAGATTCAATGGTATTAGGCGAAGAACAAATTTTAGGTCAAATAAAAAATTCAATAACATCAGCTAGAAAATCAAAGGCATCAGGTCAGCATCTTAACACTCTATTTGATAAAGCAATCAGAATGGGTACAAGGATTAGAAATTCTAGTGGAATTGGTAAAGGCGGCATATCAGTAGGATCAATGGCAGTAAAACTTGCAGAAGAAAGTATTGATGAATTAAAAACAAAACAAATTCTTTTGATTGGAACAGGAGAAGTATCAACACTTGTTGCAAAATCACTGAAAAGAAGAGGATATGCATTTAATGTTACCAGTAGAACCATTGGAAGATCAGAAACATTTTGTGAAACAATGGGAGGGAATCCAATTAAATTTGAAGAAGTTCTTTCAGGATTTAACAAATATGATGTAATATTTGTTGCAACAACTGCACCATATTTTCTTGTAACACAAGAAAGAATTGCAGATGCCATGAAAGATAAAAACAAAGGAATGATGATATTAGATTTATCAAATCCAAGAACAGTGGATGAAAAAGTTGCAATAATTGGAGGAGTCAAATTAATGAATTTAGACCAAATTGCAGAAATGGTGGAAAAAAACATGAATGCTAGATTAAACAAGGTAAAAACCGTTGAAAATATAATTAGAGAAGAAGTATCAGTATTAGAAGCCTCAATGAAAAGATTAGATGCAGAACCACTGGTAACTGATGTATTCAAAAGTATAGAGAATCTCAGAGAAAAAGAATTGAATAAAGCATTACAAATGCTAGATGAAACAGATGAAAAGAAAATCAAAATCATTGAGGAATTAACAAAAGCAGTGGTAGAAAGTATCGTATCAACTCCAATGAATAATATCAGAAAAGCATCAGAACAAGGTCAACCAGACATAGTAGAGTTGGCCAGTAAGCTATTTGACTATAAAAAACAGAATCAGGCTGACTAAGATTATATTTTAGCCAGAATTAATTTTAAACATGTCATTTCCCACGAAGCGTCTTAGAAGATTACGAATATCTGAAAAAATGAGAGAATTAGTTCAAGAAACTACATTAACACCCAAAGATTTCATTTGTCCAGTATTTGTTCAAGAGGATCTGAAAACAAGAATTAAAATTGAATCAATGTCAGAAATTGAAAGATTACCATTAGAAGATGTAAATGGCGAAGTCAAAACAATCATAGATTTAGGAATTCCTGCAATCATGTTATTTGGAATTCCAACAAGTAAGGATGAAGCAGGAAGTTCATCTTTTGATGATAACGGTATTGTTCAAAAAGCTATTACACAAATTAGAAAAGAATTTGGAGATAAAATTGTAATTATGGCAGATGTTTGTTTATGTCAATTTACATCTACAGGTCATTGTGGAATCATTCAAGGAAATAAAATCGACAACGATACAAGCTTAAACACACTTGCAAAAATTGCTGTAAGTCAAGCTAAAGCAGGAGTAGATACAGTGTCACCATCAGCAATGATGGATGGTCAAGTTGCTGCAATTAGAAAAGCTCTAGACGATGAAGGATTTACAGATGTCTCAATAATGTCACATTCAGCAAAACATCGTTCAAACTTTTATTCACCATTTAGAGATGCTGCAGAATGTGCACCAAAATTTGGAGATAGGAAAACATACCAAGTGCCATTTACAAATGCAAGAGAAGCAATGATGGAAGTAGAAACGGATATCAATGAAGGAGTAGACATAGTAATGATAAAACCAGCATTATCATATTTGGATTTAATTGTAGAAACTAGAAGAAAATACAATATTCCAGTATCAGCATATAGTGTATCTGGAGAATATGCGCTAGTGAAAGCTGCATCTCAATTAGGATATGTTAATGAAAAAGACATTACATTAGAAATCCTCCATTCAATTAAAAGAGCAGGAGCAGATATGATAGTCACATATTTTGCAAAATCAGCCTCAAGATTCCTTCAAGAATCATGAGAAACGACGAACGTTTTGAAATACAAAGAGCTTTTGACTTATTGCCACATGTTGTGGGGGCAAGTTGGACAGCAGTATGGTTTAGAATGCAAGGTATAAGAAAACCAACTAGAGAGGAATTTAGGAAAAAAACATTAGAATATCTAAAAATGGTAGAACCAGTTTTTGAATCATATCCAAAAGAGGAAGATTTTGAAGATATTTGCAAATACATTGAGTTTAGAAAAAAACAAGAATATGAAAAAATAATTTCAGGTGAAAATAAGGAAATTGAAACTAGATATGACAGATATGTTGATTATGGTTAAATTTCATCTTTTAATTGTTTTAAAAATTCCTGTAATACATTAGTTCTTTTTTTAGCTTCAATTTTACCAGATCGTGTATTCATTAGAGATTCTAGTTTTAGTAATTTATTAAAAAAATGATCAACTGCCCAAAGATCATCATCAGGATTTCTTTTAGTACAAAATGGATCATCAATATTGTAAAAAGATCTGTTCAGAGATCCACTAGTAGCAAAAACTCGTGCGATACCTATAGCACCTAATGCATCTAGTCTATCAGCATCCTGCAATATTTTACCTTCAAGAGTTTCAGGAACTTTATTTTGGGAAAAACTGTGGTCCTTAATAGCATCAGAAACAATTGTGATTTCTTTTTCGGAGAAACCATATTTTTTTAAAATGATTTTAGATTTTTTTGCACTATCTATAGAAGAAAATTTAGAACGTTTACTAGATTTTGGATAAGAAACAATATCATGTAATAACGCAGCACTAAGAACTAGTTTTTCATCTGCTTTTTCTTCTTTTACAATTTTTTTAGCATTAGTATAGACTCTCATAACATGATCAAAATCATGGGCAGGATCATTATCCATTATTTTAATTATTTCATTTTTTATAGAATCAAGAACGTTCATTTAGAATCTCCATATTTTTGGTTTAACAAATTTAATTTTCCTTTGAGTGAGCAACACTGTCCAATTAATACAGGCAAATAAAACAATTAAACCAATACCAATACCGTCAATTAATAAAATTCCAATAAGACGATCTTCAAATATGTCTAAAAATGGAGTTAAAACTGCATTACCAAAATATATCATTATAATATAAGAAATAGTTCTACCAATCCAAAATCCAACATAGATACCAACACTCTTTGCGCGCATTAGGCCATATGTAATAAATAAAATATTACTTGGAAGAGGTGTTGCACCAAACAAAAAAGATGCAATTAGATACCCATATTTTTTCTTATTCAGATAATCTCCAATTATATCCAGATTAGATTTTTGTTCTTCTCCAACAAACTTTCGAAATAGTCCACTAATTCTTTTTAGGAAAAATCTACCAATAGTAGCTCCCGTTGCACCAACTACAGCAAGAAGTAAAATATTCAAAGTAGGGTCAAGAAGATAAAATGATGTTAAAACTATCCAACTAGGTGGCATCAAAATTGGAGATGCATTTATTCCAATTAATACAAGAAAAATTCCAAAATACGAAAATTCTCCAAATAGCTCAAAAATATCCAATTATCTTCAATAATTCTACTGATATTTTGTTTCTAAACCCTTGGATTCATGTTTAGTCAGTAGATAATATGACAATGATCTAAAAAATTCAAAAAATTACATATTTTTACAAACAATGATCATGTTTTGTAAGAAATTAGATCAATCATGCAATATCTTTATAAGTAATTTACACATATTTTAGTCATGTCGGAGTTAGTTTGGAAGTGCTTTAGATGTAATCTATCTTTTAAAGATGACGATTTAGCAGAAATGCATAAAAATATTTCAAATCACTCAGTAACTAAAGTAAAATCATTAGTTGTATAATTTCTAGAATTCAGTATTTTAAGTAAAATAATAGTGCAGAGGGTGGGATTCGAACCCACGAACTCCTAAGAGAAGGGATTTCCTATATTAATAGATCTTGAGTCCCTCTCGGTTGACCGGGCTTCGATACCTCTGCAACAATACTAGATAATGCCAATATTTTTCAATTACTATTACAATTATTGATCCATAATTTTAGAAATTTTTTAACAAAGCTTATAATCACAAGAGTCATTGAAATTCACATGTCAGAATCAATACCAATTTCAGACGCAAAAAAAATGCGAAGTGGTGTTAATGTTGAAGCTGAAGTTATTGAGAAAGGAGAATCAAGAACTGTAAATCTAAAAACTGGAGGAACAGTCGATGTCTGCGATGCAAAAATAGCAAACGGTGATGGAACTGAAGAAAACCAAATGAAACTCACATTGTGGGGTGACGATATCAAAGCAGTTAATGTCGGAGATAAAGTTGTCATAGAAAATGGGTACACTAACGAGTTCAAAGGAGAAGTGTCTCTAACCAAAGGAAAATATGGTAAGATGACTATAAATCCTTAATAATTTCTTTTATTATCTAATTTATTTTTTAAATTAAATATCATTATGATTATGCTTATTGACACAAGTATAATTCCAACTATAATTACAAATCCAGAAAGCATCTAGGAAATCAATATCAAGAACAACTGTCTTTGTAAATCAAGATTGAACATACATTGGATAAAAATGAAGAATTTCTAGAAAAAAAGTGAAAATAGGTAAAAAAATATGAAACATTTAGAAAAAAAATTAGAAAAGGAAAAAAGAAAGTCACAAGAATTACAGAAAGAATTAAACAAATTCCTAGTAAAACAAAAAAACTAGAAGCAATAGATGCAAAATGAGTACCAGGTAACAAGAAAGCAGAGAAACGAGTGATAATATAGGCGTAATAGAA
>CABXPS010000015.1 GCA_902514095.1 uncultured marine group I thaumarchaeote
TTAATTCTGGTGGTTCAATTGCAATAAAATCTGGGTTAAGTTTTAGATATTTTTTAACTTCTGGAATATCTTTCACACATACTATTGATAACATCTTTAATTCTTTTAATTTTAAAACCAATTTTTTAATTTCTTTATTTGATATTCTATGTTCACTGTGATTGATTAGTGATCCTTTTACTTTAGATTTTTTTAATAACTCTGGAATAACAAAACCTGTGGTACTTCCAATTTTTGAATCATCTATATGTTGAGATAAAATTGAAATTGAACTATTTGCCACCAATCCAATCAAATGCTGTGGAGGTGATATGGCGATTTTAATTTTATATTTTTTAGATATTTTTTCTGCAATTTTTATAAATTTGATAATTTTATCCCCTGATATTTCTTCATAGTTTTTACAATTAATAACAAACATCTTTGTTTGGATTTTTTTATATCGTATTTAATTCTTAGTTGATTTCATTATACATTAACTGTATTTTGATATCTTCTTTTCATTGCTGAAACAATAATCATCAAAATAAGCCCTGCCATGTTTGTGCCTATGATGAATACATCTCCTACAATTGCTCCATAAATTAGCCACAATATTGATCCAGCTGCGATAAATATCATTAAAAATTTAGAAATATCCTTCATACTTTTAGTTGTATAACCTTTGTATATTTGCTCAACCCATCCCGTGAGAATTAAAATTCCTGCAGATACTCCGAGAATTGTTAATAGTGTTCCATCAACTTCCATTATCTTATTAACTCCAAAAGAATTCATCTAACCCTGTTTGTTTTGGCTTTCCCAGTATTGTATCAAAATCTAAGTCCATTGATGATGTTATTTGTTCTAATGTTGATTCTAAGAATTCCATATATTTTTTAGAATCTATTTCTTCTTTTTTTGCTAATTCAACTGGTTTTACACCTGGTTTGTTTAAAATTTTAATGAATGAAATTTTATCTCCTTTTTTTATTTCTCTTATTCCTTCTAACTGTTTAGCTGCCCTGATATGTTGTGGTATTGTTTTTGTATATTCTGATGGAGATTTACTTAACATTACATTAAATGTTAAATCTTCTAGAGGAATTTCTTTTGCTTCTACTTTTTTACCACAAATTGCAATTTTTTCAGAAATTTCTTTTTTTGCTTTTACAAAATCTTCCATTGTTTGAACTACTGATAGAACATCTAGCAATTCAAAAAATAATTTTTTAATAAATGCAGGCGTATGCGATTTTTTCCCTGTTAAGCCTTTTACATCTACTTTTCCAGAATTTGTTACTCCCAAATAATTTTTCTTTCTATTACTTAGTACACAATATCTGTATGTCTTGTCAATTTCTAAATCTACGCCATGATCAATTTTGGCTTGCTCAATTACTTTTTGAATTTGTTCTTCTGTAGGATTTTTAATAAATAATGAATCTGTATCTCCATATAGAACTTCAATGCCTATGCCTTCACATTTGTTGATTGTTTCTAAAATTGTATGTCTTCCTACTGCAGTTGTTGCTTCCGCTGCTGGAAGGAAATATAGTGGAAATATTTCTGCACCCATTACGCCATAACTTGCATTCAAAATGACCTTAAGTGCTTGACTTACGACTGTATATTGCTGTCGCTGTTCATCTGTTAGTGTCTCTTTTTTAGAGAGACTTTTGTAATAATTTACTCTCAAGTCTCTTAATGATCCAATAATTATTGATGTCAGACCATTTTTTTTAGAACATGTCCAGTGATTGGTTTGTGGAACTGTATTTTCTTTACATTTTTCATGAGAACATCTAACTGTTTCATAAGATAGATTTCTGACTTTAATTATACTTGGATATAGACTTGCAAAATCCATTACCACTACTTTGAAATGAATGCCTTCTTTTGGTTCAACAACTAAACCCCCTCGATATTTTTTATCCTTAATCACTGCATCTGACATGACTCCTTCTGTTCTTTTTTGCAATTCCTCTCTTTTTGGGATGAGTGCATTTCTTTTCCTATGCTCATAATACAACAAACTTCTAATCCACTGAGATACTCCCATTCTTGCAATGTCATCAATTGGCATTCTTCCAATCCTTGCAATAATTACAAGTAAATTCATCAACAGGTCGCCATTGAAACTTGTAAGTTCATAAGTTAATTGTGCATCATTGTAACAATAATTTGCAGTTTGATACAATGATAATTTATCAAAATCTAAACCATAGTCTATTTTTTCTTTTCCTAACAGTGCTTTTGATACGCTGTTTAAAGTGAAATCTGTATATGATTGACTAAATGCATAAATTTGAAATGAACGATTTGATAATGTTCTATACAAATCAATATGGACCCCATGTTTTAGAGTAGCAGAATCCCTCATCATGTATAGTGGGTTATCTTGATTTGAAATTCCCAATCGTTCTGCTCTATTGTACAAATATGGCAAATCAAATTCATCCCCATTGTATGTGAGTACAAATGGAAATTCTTCAATCATTTTGAATGCATCTGCAATCATTTCTTTTTCTTTATCTAAATCATAGAATGTCACTTTGATATTTTCATTTAATTCATTGTTTCCTTGCTCTGTATTCTCCGTTTTGAGCACAAAAATTTGATCAAAATCATCAGTTCCTTTGAGTCCTATGGCAGTAATTCTTTTTTCAGCAAGTTTTGGATCTGGAAATCTTCCTGGTTCAAACTCAACTTCAATATCTACACTGAGTCTTTTTATTTTTGGAATTGGCTGATTCAGTAAATCTGCCCATTCTGAAATAAATTCTTTAAACTCTTCTGCATCTATCATACTGTTACTATCTACTTTATCCCACAACAAACTCTTTAGTGCAAGTTTAACTTCATTTGAAATTTCCATGTTATGTGGTTTGAGTAAACCTTCTGTTATCTCATAATATTTTCCAACAATTAATTTTCTATCATACAAGTATGTTTCATAATATTTAATATCTGATTCCCATGTTTCAATTTGGTTTCTAATACTTTCTCCATAATTTCCTCCAATTGAAAGTGGATTATCTACTGTTATCTTTGACATTTCAATTTCTTTATCTTGAATTAAATCATGTTTCTTTACTGTTTTAATTTCTAAAACATCATCTCTTTCTTGTAAAAAATCTAATTCATCTGGAGATAATTTTGAATAACAATATGGTTTATGTCCAATTTCATCTTTCCATAAAAATAATTTTTGTTCTGTTGGTTCATAAAATTTTAGAATAGCTGATTTACTTACCCCATCATATGTTGCAGATACTAACATAGCTGGAAGCATTGTTTCTATTTTTTCTACTTGTGCTACTTTGACTTGCATTTTCTTACACAGAATTCTCGTATTTACTTACTAATTCTTTTGCCCATTTAGCAATTTTATTTTTATCTAAATGAATTACTTCTACACCTGCCTCATTTAGTAAATCATAATCTGTTTCAGGATACCCATCAAGACAAACAAATTTTTTAATTCCAATTGTTATTGCCATTTTTGTACATTCTAGGCATGGTACGAAGGTTGTGTATAGTACAGCTCCTGCTACACCTGCCTCAATTCCTAAAATTGCACAATGCATTATTGCATTGGCTTCAGCATGATTACATAGACATCTATCTAGTGAAGCACCTGATTGAATTTTTCCTTCCATTCTAAGTTGACATCTTTCACATCCTCCTTCAAAACAATTTTTGATTCCAGGTGGTGTTCCGTTATACCCTGTTGCTAATTGCCTATGATTTCTAACAATTACTGCCCCGACTTGTCTGGTAATACAATTTGAACGTAGTTTAGCTAATTCTGCTTGTAACATAAAATATTCATCCCAATTTGGTCTATCAAAAGAATCATTCATACGAATTATGTCTAATTCTTCCATATATGGATCTCGTTAATTATGATTTATTTGCGATCAAGAAATATTTTTGAAATTACCTTATTACTCACCTTTAAATTCAAATTAAAATATACCATATTGAAATGACATTTAACAAATTTTTCATTATTGCCATGATTTCATTATTTATTATTTCAGCAGCAGGACAATCTGCTTTTGGATATGGTGGTCCTCCTGAAAATAATTCTTCAAATAATTATACTGTAGAAATTAGCACTAATCAAGAATCCTATACAAATGGAGAATCTGTACTGTTTACTGGTTCTGTAAATAAATATGATGAAGACCGCTCTTTACGAATTTCTGTTTTTGATTCTAGTAAAAATTTAATCATAACTAAAAAAACACCTGTTGATACTTATGGTGAATTCTCTTATACTGTAGAATTAAATGAAAAATTCTCTGATGGAAAATATATTGTTAAATCTCAATATGGCAATTCTAAATCTACTGTAAACATATCTTCTTTTGTAATTACTGCTGGAAATTCTTCTACAATGACTCCAGACACATCTGAAATTCCTGTCTGGATAAAAAATAATGCAGGCTGGTGGGCTGATGGCTCCATAGATGATTCTTCATTTGTTCAAGGAATTCAATTCTTAGTACAAGAAGGATTTATGAGAATTACCAATTAGTTTAATTTTTTATTTTTTTGATAGTTTTTTTCTTATCTTCATACCAATTCCAAATGATACGATCATTCCAGTTATTGAAAGTATTGCCAGTGAATTAGTATCTACAGTTGATGGTGTTTCAGAAATTAAAGGAATGAATAATGAAAATGTGAACATCATTCCGCTAAGATAACTAATGTTTTTTTAGAATCGGTAATTTGCATGGAATTGGCATGAAGAAGATTTCTTAATAAATTATTTAGTCTTTGATAATTGTAAAAAATAAATAATTAAATTCAAAGTATACTTATTCTAAAATTATAGAACAAGTATGGGTATTCATATTTAATATTATATAGACATTAGAAAATGAATTTTTGTTGAATAAACTACTATTACTTGCACCTGTCATGGCAGCATTTTTGTTACTTCCTATGGTTGCACAAGCAGATGCAAGTCTTGGTGATGATTGGGCTGCAATTAAGAAAAATGCTGGTGATGCTTACAAAGCAGAACATCCTGATGATTCTTTAGCAAAACTTGCACAGGCCAAAGCCCTCTATGAAAATTCATTTGCAGCAGCAGCACAAATGCATGATCCTACAACTCATAAAGTAATCATGGATTGTTATGCTGATTCAGAAGCATTATACAATACAGGCGATCCTGCAGATAAAAAACAAGCAAAACTCATCAATCAATGTTTGGAGAAATCTGTCTATACCATTGGAATGGTAATGATGGAAGTCGCAGTATCAGAAAATGATGCAGACAAATATCTAGATTGGTCCAAAGTCGTACAAAAGAAATTCAAAGTAGCAGACAAAGACCCAGCAACATTAGCATTATTCACAGCAATCAAAAATGACCCATCACAATTAGGCGTCTACTCTGATGTCATCAGAGAAAACATGTTAGATATTTTTGAATTAAAAACAGTTGAAGAACTAGAAGAAGCATTAATCAAATATGCCGAAGATGACACATACTCTGCAAAAAAGTATGCATATGAAGGACTTTATTATTATCAAACTTTACACCCATACGCAATTGAATCAATTGGAAATTCTAAAGCAAATCAACTCTTGACTTACATGGTTGAAGCCAAAGCAGTATCTGATTCTGCAAACGACGGTGTATCTGTATCACAATTAACTTCTGAAATGAAATCAATTAAAAAAGAAGTTGAAAAATTAGTACAAGAACATAACGGAATTGATGGAACTCCTGAAGCACTTGCACTAGCAGGAATCGCTGACAGACTTCACTTAGTTCAAGTTGAATATGTTGATGCAATTGACGGTTCTGGTAATATCATTAATGACATGGAATATGCAGAAACTGTAGCATTTGCTGGCGGTGCATTAGAAATTCTTGAAGAAAACGAAGAAGTCTTGGGAGCAATCTCATCAAGTGAGTTTAACGAATTATACACAATCTTAGATGATATTATTACTGATGTAGATAACAAAGCACCAATTGCAACAGTACTCAATGCAGCAGATGATGCAACAGCAATTGTAAAGTCAATGCAATCCGGTACTGGTGAGGCAGGTTCTAACCTTAATGGTTACTTTGATCAAATTAACAGATTATTACTCAGCGCACAAGCAGCATACTCTATCGGCGAGTCTGACTTGGCATTTGAATTAGTCAGCGAAGCATACTTGGATAACTATGAATTCCTAGAAGCCCCAATAGCAGAAGTCAATCCATCTTTAATGAAATCCATTGAAGACAACATGAGAGAAGAACTTAGAAACATGATTAAATCTGGTGCATCTTACACTGAAATTAAAACTCAAATTCTATTCATAATTGCAGACCTTGAAACAGCACACGATGCAGTAACTACTGTTCCAACAGCAAATGCAGCCCCAGTTGTTGCAACTCAAGAATCTGAAGAGAAAGGTGGCGGTTGTCTAATTGCAACAGCAGCATATGGTTCAGAGATGGCACCACAAGTTCAACTACTTAGAGAAATTCGTGATAACCAATTAATGAACACAGAATCTGGCTCAGCATTTATGAGCGCATTCAATGAAGCATACTATTCATTCTCTCCATACATTGCAGACATGGAACGTGAAAGTCCAATGTTTAAAGAAGCAGTCAAACTTGGTTTGACTCCAATGCTTTCAACTTTGTCAATCATGGAGAATGCAGAAACTGAATCAGAAGTATTAGGATTAGGACTTTCAGTCATTGCATTGAATCTTGGAATGTACATCGGACTTCCAGCATTTGGAATCGTTAAAGTCATTCAATCAAGAAAGAATTAGAATACATTATTTTAATTTTATTTAAAAATTAATTAGGTTTGTTTATAATTTCTATTCAAATTATTTTTAAATTTTTTTTATAAAACATTATTCAAAATCTTTGTTTTATAATTTTAGATTATTTCCATGTTGTATACAATTGTAATTTATTGATAAAATCTTCTGGGGGTTCTAATACATGAAAGATATGTTATTTTTCAATGACTTGGAAAACTTCGTTACTGATTTTATTTACAGCAGTAATGGTTGCTTTCGTACCTCTATCTGCATATGCTGCAGTTGATGATGGTAATTTGAAAAAAATTACCTCTGATGGGCAATACGAAATTGGTATGACTTGGCAACCTGCAGGACCTATAGAACCAGGAATTGATTACCTCTTTAATTTTGAGGTACGTGAAGGAATGACCCAGAAAAGTATTGATGACGCATCATTTAATTTTGATATCATAAAAGATGGAATAGTTACTGATAGTGCATCTACAAACACTGGAATTATTACAAAAACAATTTCTTTTGAAAATCCTGGAATAGTTAATCTCATGTTAACTGATGTTAATTCATCAACTCAACAAGTTGATTTTACTATGCCTGTAGGAACTGAAACACAGACAAAAGATGGAATATCCTTTGCTAAAAAGAACTACAATGCAGAACCAAAAATTTTCTTTTGCGGCAGTGCTAAAGATCTAGAAACTTGCTTAAAAAAAGAAGTTAAAGGTGATGTAGGCTGGTGGGGTAAAGTAACTATCATGATTTATGCCCCTGGTTGGAATACTGACTCTGATAAGAGAGATTCAATCGGACATACTGCAGAATCTGCACTTACAATTACCTCTCGTACAGGTGCTGGAAATTTTGAATTAGATTACTGTAATGATCAAGCAACTGGCGGTGATTCTAAAGGACTAATTGAAACTGATCCAAATTCTGGTGTGTTTTATGGACGTCTAAAACTTGCTGCATCTGATCATGACATGACTAATGATGGTCTACTAAATACCAAACTTGGTACTGGTGGAGTTGGTTCAAAATGTGATAATTCTCCTTTCGATACATATGGAAAAATTGACACTGGTAGAGATGGTGGAGTTACCGTTAACTGGGAATATAATCCAGAAGACAATAAGGTAGTTACTAAATCTTTTACTTATGGTTGGAGTACAGCTACACTCAAGTTCCTAGAAGATGAATATCCATTAGATAGCAGAACCAAAGTAGAGTTCAAACTCAAAGAGAAAGATTTAGGTGATATGCCTAAAAATAAAATTGATTTGAACTTTAAAGTTTGGTCTGATAGTGATATGGCTGGTATTCTAGTTGAGTCAACACAAGATGGTAATTGGAAACAAAAGAAACCATACTACTTCTACATACAAGATTACGATGAATCCAATGGTCGTAATTTGTATGCTCAAGAAGGTGATACCCTCTATGTTGAATATGTAGATACTACATTACCTCGAGTTGGAGCTAATGGAGAGTTAAACTCTAAATCAGACACTCTTGATATCATTGCAACAACCTCTGTAGTAACTGGATACCCATATGTCACACTCCGTTGATAATGTCTATCTTAGAATCAGTAACACAAAAAACACAAATAGAGAACCTTTCTGATTTTCTACTTTAATCGGTAGATGATCTTTTTTTATTTTTATAAATTAAATTTTATATTATTCGTAAGGAATTAACTTATATTTTTTTGAATCTTATTATCAGTAATGAAAACTGAAAAAGAAATTGAAGAATTTCGAAAAGATATTGAGCAAAGATTGATTGATGTTTCTAAATTACCTGATCCAATTGGTGCTATGAAATATTATCAAGGTGCACTACGTACACTTGAATGGATGACTACTGGAAAAGATATTTGAGCATTATTTTTGAATAATTCTGAGTACTATCCCAATTATCAGGAAAATAATCATAAAGTATGATGACATCACTGTCCATTGAGTAATTACACCTAATTCTAAATCATTTAATGCTAAAATTGTGAATAATATTGCAAATATTATTCCAATTACTAACATAATATTTTTGATTATATTTTTTTTATTTAGAATGCCCATGATACTTGTCCAGATTTAAATTATTTATTCCAATGTATTTTCTAATTTACGCCACTACGTCTTTTAATTTCTGGTGTTTTGTCTGCAGTTACGTCATTATTGAAATTCTCTAATTTCAATCTATTTTCTTCGATTTCTTTTTCTGTCCACTCACGAATAAATTCATCTTTAATATTTACAAAATTTTTACATTTTTCACAAAGCCATAACGCATCTCTTTCTTCTGGGAATGCAATGGGAAATCTTCTTCCATTACATTCCTTGCATAATAATGGCATAATTTCATCTATTTACACTTCTATTTGTATTCACATATTTTGTTTATTTTTTTAATTTATTCCAAAACTTAATGAATTGAATAATCATTTGTTTGATGTGGATAAATTTTGGAGCAAATACACTGATTCTGTATTTTCTGGTAAAAGTATGATTCTTCTTGTAATTGGTGGATTGATTGCTGGTGGAATTCTATTTATTTTAAAATAATTTATTGTGATTGCTAACTTGTCATTGTTAATAGAATTGCACCTATTATTATTACACATACTCCTAAAATCAAACCTTTAGAAATCATATTCATTTTATTTGAATAAATTATCTAAATCTATCTTATCTCTAATTGCTGCTTTAGTCACAAATTTTATGCCTAGTAATTTCTTCTTCAATATTGATTAAGATGTAGTATTTTACACAGGGAAAACATAAAATTCCTAATTCTTAATTTTTCTTTATACTTTGATTGAATATATTGAAAAAAAATACATCCAAAAAAATTCTGTAGAGAAACGAGATTATCAGATTAATCTTGCAAATCAGGCAATGAATGAAAATTGTGTTGTAGTTTTACCTACTGGTCTTGGAAAGACCACTATTGCATTACATGTCATTGCTGAATACTTGTCTCGGGAATCTGTTGGAATTTTATTTTTAGCTCCCACTCGAGTTTTAGTAAATCAACATTTTGAATTTTTAAAACAAAATTTAACCATTGATGATATAACATTAATTACTGGTGAAGATAATGTTGAAAAACGAACTGAACTTTGGGATAGCCGTATAATTTGTGCTACCCCTGAAGTTGTTAGAAATGATCTAAATAGAAAAATTATAACTTCACAACAATTTAGTTTGGTAATTTTTGATGAAGTGCATCGTACTACTGGGGATTATGCTTATTCTAGTATTGCTGAGTATTTTGAAAATTCAAATACTCGACTTTTAGGAATGACTGCAACACTTCCAAGTGAGCAAGAAAAAGCAACTGAAATTTTAACAAGATTGCAAATTTCAACTGTAGCTGAAAGAAATGAAAATAGTCCTGATGTGAAGCCCTATATCCAAGAGACTAATACTGAATGGATTAATGTTGAACTTCCACCCGAACTACAATCTATTCAAAAATTATTAAAATCGGCATTGGATGAACGCTATGATTTACTTCAAAAAAATGGGTTGCCTTTGAATAATCAGCAATCTCTTTCAGCGTTATTGAGATTGAGGCCATTTGTTTTATCTAAAAGTAGAAAATCTGCAAAACCTTTGTTTTCTGGAATTAGAATTCATTATGCTCTAAATATTCTTGAAGCTCATGGTATAACCCCATTTTTACAATTTTGTAAGCGAGCACAGGCAAAGAAGGGTGTAGGGGTAAAAGATTTGTTTGAAATTGATCCAAATTTTACTAAAGCATTATCCTTAGCAAAAGAAGCAAAATCTAATGGAATTGAACATTCTAAAATCCCTAAATTAAAAGAGATTTTAAATTCTGTTCCTGGCAAAGCTTTGATCTTTACTAGCTATCGTGATTCTGTAGATATGATTCATACTCAACTAAATGATATGGGGATCTCTGCTGGAATTTTAATTGGAAAAGCAGGTGATACTGGATTAAAACAAAAAAAGCAGATAGAAGTTGTTCAAAAATTTAGAGATGGTGAATTTCAAGTTTTAGTTGCTACTCGTGTAGGTGAAGAAGGTTTGGATATAGCAGAAGTAAATCAAGTAATTTTTTATGATAATGTTCCTAGTTCAATAAGGTTTATTCAAAGAAGAGGTAGAACTGGTAGAAAAGATACTGGAAAATTAGTAGTGTTGATTGCTAAAAATACAATAGATGAAACATATTATTGGATTGGGAAAAGAAAAATCTCTGCAGCAAAATCTATGGGCTCTAAAATGACTAAAGTTTTAGAAAAAAATAAAGATCCTTCTGTAAAAACAGGATTAGATGCGTTTATCTAATTATCCAGTTGTTTTGAAATTTTTAATATGATTTCTTGTTTTTTTTGTATTACTAAATTTTTCATACCTGATTCTAGGTGATGTATGCTACTATTTTTTGAAATTAGTAAATTTTCTAAGCGTATATCAAATTGATTTTCTAGAAAATTTTTCATTTCTTCTCCACCATTAATTTCTAAATTATCTAATCCATCTAATATCAAACTGCTAATTGATTTTTCCAAATATTGTAAAATATCATTTAATGTTTGTTGAGTTAATACTGTCATTGCAATTAAATTCTATCCTAATCGTTTAATGATGTGATACCCAAATTCTGTTTTCACTGGTTGGGATACTTCCCCAATGTTTAATGTGAATGCAACATTTTCAAATTCCTTTACCATCATTCCTTTTGTAAAGTATCCAAGATCCCCTTCTTTTTTACTACTAGGACATGTGGAAATTTCCTTTGCTGCTGCACCAAATTTTTTACCTTTTTTGATTTCTTCTAGTATCTCTAATGCTTGGCTTTGTTTTTCGACTAGAATGTGAGAACATTTGACTTTATTTGACATGATTTTTTAAATTAATCTCAGTTCTTAATTGTTTTGATCTTTTTATTTTTTTAAAAAATTGAAATTTTCTACTCATAGTGCTAAATTTTTATTTTTATGTTATTGTTAAAATACTGATTTTGTAATTAATACATGTGAAGAAAATTATTTTTTTCATTTTTATTTTAATAATAATTTCTTTATCTCCTGCATATGGTCATAAATTAATTAGTCATGATGATTCGCACAGAGATTTTAATTCTGCCTTACTTATTCCAGATCATAAAATTTCATGGGCAATTTATGATAATTTAGGCATAAATGAATCCAAATTTTATACATTTGATGCTAAACAAGGAGATTCATTTTATGCTAGTATTGTTATTCCTAAACTTGAAGGACTGGAGAATTACTCTCCATCTATAATTTTGATGAATGACGATCTGTTTACTGGAAAATCTCAGTCATCTGATATTCAATCCAATATTCAAAAATTTCTATATGAAGGAAATTATCCTGGAAATGAATTTTATGAACCATTTGGCCAAGTAACTTATTGGGAAAGACAAGAAGTTAAAACAATCATTCCTGAAGATGGACAATACTTTATTCTTGTATTGGACGAAAAAAATCAAAGTGGAAAATACAGTTTGGCAATTGGAACCATTGAAGACTTTTCTGGTTCTGATTTTTTTACAATACTTCCAAAGGCTTGGTTTGATACAAAAATATTTGTAAATGACTATACATCTCTTGCAATTGGGATTTCTATACTTGTCAGTATTCCTATTTTCTTATCTGTAATTATTTTGAGAAATAAAATATTTAAAAAATAATAAAATTATTTTTTATTTTTTCTTACTTCTTGGTTTAGTTCTTAATACTGCTTTACAACAGACACATCTAACATCATTTAAAGCCATAAAGATTCCACAAAATGTACATCTTTTTTGCCCAATTTCATATCTTATTTTATTGGGAACCCTGTCCGCTTGATATCTTTTACAGATGTTTCTACAAGTTCTACCCAATTATTACATCTCCTACTTTATTCACAATTTCTTTTCTTCTTTCTCTAATTGTCACTGCACTTATCCCTGAAATTTTTGATATTTTCAATTGGGATACTCGTTCTGTATTGATACTTAATGCAAGATGTACTGCAGCTGCAGCCATAGCCATTGGATTTTTACTCGTAGATACTTGTTTTTTAGCACATAAATCCAATATTTTGAATGTTAATCTTTGAGTTTTTCCAGATATGGTCAATCCTTTTGCAATTCTGGTTACAAATTCTGATGGAGTATATGCTTCGGGATTGAGATCCATTTCTTTTGCAAGAAATCTATATGTTCTTTGTAGCACTTTTTTCTTAATGTTTGCTGCATCTGAAATATCTTGTAATGTTCTTGGTGTACCTGTAATTCTGCAAGTGGCATAAATTGTTGCTGATAACATTGCTGCAGTAGATCTACCTGCAAGTATTTTTCTACCTGCAATTTTTCTAAATAGGTATGCACTTTCTTCAATTACTGATTCAGGCAATCCTAATTTTGAACTAATTGCATCTAATAATGTAAAAGCTTTTTGAATTGATTTTGAAGTGATAGCTGAGCGACTATTTCTATCCCACATTCTTAATCTATAGAACATTCTTCTATTTTCAACGGATAATGATTTTCCTGTTACATCTTTATCTTTGGATTCAATTAATGTTGATAAACCCATGTCAATCATTTTCAATGATCTTTTTGCACCTACTCTTGTATTGTTTTGATAACCATTTGAATTCAACCCTGTTGATTCAACACCTAAATCCACAATTGGTTCTAATGAAACAATTCCACAACTACTACAAACAATTTCTCCTGTATGTAAATCTGTAACCATTACATTTTTTTTACAATTTCTTTGATGAATTAATTCTGTTAACATATACGATTTCTGTTTTCATTTTATTTAAAAGACTGAATATTTTTGGTATAGTGGTAAAGTTGGTATAATTATAAACTCATTTTATTTTTTTGCCAATAGGGTTTTTCAAATATGTTGACACTATTTCAAACTAGTACCGACATTGGATTTTTTTTTAAAATCTTAGGTATGTCTTCTAAACTGGTATCTCCTATTATCCTACCTTCAAACTCTGGAGGATCATCAATTTGCATTGCATATCCTCCTATTAAAATAGGAATTGTACTTTGTTCTCTAATTCTCTTTGCTAATCTTTGTCCCGCCAATATGTTATCTTGAATTGTAATTGAAATTAGTACAACATCAGGTTTTTTCATATTTATGAAATCTATAATTGATTCTGTTGGTATTGCTGTTCCCATATTGAAAACTTTGAATCCCTTTATTGTTAGATATGTTTCAAGAACATCGCATCCTATATGATGTTCCTCGCCTACTGGCACACACAACATTACTTTCTTCTTATTTCCTTTACCTGAAACTTGTTCCATGATAATTTTTACTAGAGTTTGTGCAACATTACTTGCAACGTGTTCTGTTGCAATTGCTAGTTTTCCTTCTTCCCATTCTTTTCCTATTCTTGACATTACTGGTCGTAGAATTTTATCAAAAAAATCTACTATGTTAAATATTTCTACATAATTTTTGTAAATTTTTATAGATTCGTCTATATTTCCACTTGTCAATTTTTTGAATAAATGCTGTTTTGATTTTTTTGTTGCATCTTCTCTTTTTTGTATGTCTTCTGGATTGTATGATGCCAATACTGATAAAATTTTATCATCGTTTCTGAATTCATTTGGAATATCGTCTTTGACTACTTCTGAGGCTTTACCTAGATATTTGACAATTTTTTGTTTTGATGTACTTCTTTCAGAATCCCATATACTTTTGACTAAATACAGATACTGATCTGATTTTACTTTTTTAGCTCTAATGTAGACCATTATTTTTTGTTCAACTTTTTGATATATAACTAATGGTAAAAATTCTTGCTAGTGCCAATTATTTTTCATTCATTTCTAACATTTTGAATATATTTCCTTTTTCTGGGTTTGTATATAGTAAAAAATATGTTTGATTTGAAAGGTATGTTTTGTTAAATCTGTATACTATTGGATGGATTTCTGCAAGTATATTGCCAATTCTAATTTTTTTATTTTTGAAGTCTCTTAATAATTCAAAAAATTTGTCTCTTTCTAAATCCGAAAATTCCTTCGAGAAAAATCCAAAAATATGCATTATCACATTACTATGTGTCTTTATGGTTGGTTCACATTTTAAAGCAATCTTTAGATTTTTTTCATATTCTTCAAGCATGTTTGTAAATTTAATTTTTTTATAACTAGCTACAATTTTTCCTAACACTGTTAATTGACTTTGATTGTGAGACATAATGAAATATTTATTCATAGCCTGAAATTCAACTAAATCTCTTATCTTATTGTTTTTTTTAACTTCCTGAAATCTTTCAATGACAAATTTGTTGACATCTTTTTCAGACAATCCATTACCGTTTTGCATTATAATTTCCTTCTTCTTGTTTTAATGATGTTTTTTTCATTACTCTGAAATTCGTATTTAATTTGCATATAAACACCTGTTTACAAAATTATTGTTAGCACTATGATTTTTCTAAATATTGGAAAAATAATTAGCACTAGAAATTAATTTAGCACCATTTTAAATACAATTAATCATTTTTTTGAATAATGAAAACTCTGTTAAGTGCAATTGCTACAATTGTTGTACTCTTGTTTGTTGGCTCAAGTATGTCATCTGTTTATGCAGAAGTCCCATCTTGGGTAAAAAATAACGCAGGCTGGTGGGCAGAAGGAACAATTGATGATGATTCATTTGTTCAAGGAATTCAATTTTTAATTAAAGAAGGAATCATGGAAATTCCTCCAACCACACAAGGAACTAGTTCTAGTAACGAAATACCATCTTGGTTAAAAAATAACGCAGGCTGGTGGGCAGAAGGAACAATTGATGATGATTCATTTGTTCAAGGAATTCAATTTTTAATTAAAGAAGGAATCATGAGTATAACACAAGCTCAAGAATCTAAACAATCTATATCATCTGTTTCTACAAACGATGACTCTGTTATTGCCTCATTAGAAGCCGAATTAGAAAAATGTTCAGAAATAGCCAAAGCATACAAACGACTTGATTGTGAGAAACCACTAAAACAAGAAATCTTAGTTCATAACTACAAAACAGGTGCTGTTCACTTTGATCTAGGACCAATTACATATCATTGGTTTGGTGTTGGTTCTGCAGGTAATGAATTTGAAATCACTCCAACTGGACAACCAATATTGTCAGTCCGCATGCTTGCAGAAAATACTAGTTCTGAAATTACATCGATAAACTGTACTAGTCCAGCTATATGTAATTATGATGTTTGGGATGGCTCAAAGTCATTCAAATATTCCGGAATGGATTTTGTATCTGGTCAAATTACAATTAATCCTGGGACGTCTTTTATTTTCAATATTTTGTTTGGCCCAAATATTGGATATGGCGGAACTCAATTTGAATATGATTCTTCTAAAAATTATGAATTTAGAATCAATGAGCCCTTTGGAAGTTTTAACGTTCACCTAGATTTGGAATAACCTTCCTTTTTCTTATTTTTTGGAATAACTGTTTTCTAGCACTATGTGTATCTAGTATTATATTTTAAATATTCAAAATTAAAAAAATTATTAATGAATATTTTTATAATAATTATTTCTTTATTGATGATTTCTATTCCTGTTGTATTTGCCGAGTCCTCTAATATTGGTACTATCTATTGGAAACAAGAAATTATTTCATCAAATTCTTTTGTTGATATTTATGTCCATGATGATGATATGAATAAAAAAGCATATCCTAATTTTGCTGATAAATTTACAATAAATGTTTGGTCTGATTCATCCCCTGATGGTCTTGAAATTCAAGTTGTGGAGACTGGTGTTTATAGTGGTATTTTCAAAGGAAGTGTTTTCATTGCAGATTCTGGGAGTACAGCAAAAAATCGTCTAATTTCTATGCCTGGTGATATTGTATATGCAAAATATGTAGATTCAACTCTTCCTGATGGTTTATCTTCTGAGATAATTTCTGCAGCAATTGTAAAAATTTCGGGTCAAGATATGGGTTCTCTTCTTGATAAAATTAATCCTAATTTTCGTATAGACAAATCCGTTGAAAAAGTACCTTCATGGATTAAAAATAATGCAGGCTGGTGGGCTGATGGCTCCATTGATGACCAATCATTTATCCAAGGAATTCAATTTTTGATCAAAGAAAAAATTATTGATGTAGATTCATCTGTTTCTTCTCAAAATGATGATCAAATTCCTTCATGGATTAAAAATAACGCAGGTTGGTGGGCAGATGACCAAATACCTGAATCTGATTTTTTAAGTGGAATTAATCATCTTGTAAAAACTGGTATAATTTCCATAAGCAACAATTCCATGGAATCTGATTTAGCAATTTCTGAATGTCAATCTATCACATCTACATATAAGAGACTTAATTGTGAAAAAGAAATAAAAGAGAATTTTGAATTTACTGAATTTAAAAAATCTGCAATTGGTTATGATGTTGGACCTGTAACTTACTATTATCCTGGTATTGGTAATTTTGAAAATGAATTTGAAATTAGCTCATCTGGACAAGCAATGCTTCGATTAAGAATATTGGCTGAAAATACTGGAAGTGAAATAATTTCATTAAAGTGTACAGGACCAGCTATATGTAATTATGATGTTTGGGATGGCTCAAAGTCATTCAAATATTCCGGAATGGATTTTGTATCTGGTCAAATTACAATTAATCCTGGGACGTCTTTTATTTTCAATATGATGTTTGGCCCAAATATTGGATATGGCGGAACTCAATTTGAATATGATTCTTCTAAAAATTATGAATTTAGAATTAGTGAAGATTTTGGAAATATTTCTATTCCATTAAAAATTGAATAATTATTTTTTTATGTGATGTTTAATTATTCGTATACCATCAAGTCTTTTTCTTCTAATAAGCTATGAATTTGGTGAACTGAACGATGAATTTCTGTTTCTAGTTTGGCACCAACACAAACCAATTTTCCTGATGCAAAAATCAAAATGACTGTTTTTGGATCAAGCATTCTGTGAATCAATCCTGGGAATTGTTCTGGTTCGTACATACTTCTTGGCAGAGTTCTTGCTGCTTGTTCTAAGTTGACTTTACCTCCAAGATTAATTGAAGATACAATATTTTGAATTGAAACTACGGCGTCTTTTTTTATTTTGATTTTCCCCTTTCTTAATATTTTTACAACGTTTGAAACTGCAGTTTCTGCTAATTCTTGGGATTTTGCACCAGTACATACCATTTTACCTGAACTAAATAATAGAGTGGCAGTCTTTGGATTTTTTAATCTGAACACTGCCCCTGGAAATTGTTCTGGGTGATATTCTACATCTGGAAATTTTTTTGTAATATCTACAAGGTCTAATTTTTGATCAATTGTTGCTGAAGCTACTACGTTCACTATTGCAATTATTGGTTTTGTTTGTGGCATATTATCTCATTCTACCTTTCAATACTCTGATCTAATCTCAGTCCCTTGTACCTATTTCTTATTGTTACTTCTGTTACATTTGCAGCTTCTGCAATATCCCTTTGAGTTCTATCTTCGCCATTTTTAACACATGACAAGTATAATGCTGCTGCTGCAAGACCCATTGGATCCTTACCTGCTGATTCTTCATGCTCTTGTGCTTCTCTTAATACTTTAATCCCATAACGTTTTGTTTTTTCTGATATCTGTAATTTACTTGCAATTTTTGCAACACACTGTGTTGGATCAACTACTGGCATTTTTAATTCTAATTCCCTATGCAATAATCTATAACATCTTGCAATATCTTTTTTCTTAATGTTTCCTGCATCTGCAACATCTTTTAGTGTTCTTGGTGTTTCCGTATCTCTACATGCTGCATACAATGCTGATGCAATTAATGCTGAAATTGAACGTCCTTTTACTAATCCTTTTTCTAATGCTTTTCTGTAAATGTAAGCTGCTTTTTCAATAACTGAATCTGAAAGTGAAAGTTTATCCTTTAATGTTGCTAATTCACTTAATGCTTGTCTCAAATTTTTATCTGATGATGCATTAACTTTACTTCTACTGTCCCAAGTTCTAAGACGTTCAATTGTACTTTTCATTGATGTTGATAATGGTTTTCCAGATGCATCTTTGTTTAGGGGATTGATTATTGTTGCAAGTCCTCTATCATGCATTGTCAATGATGTTGGAGCTCCTGTTCTAGTTGGATCTGCTCCTCCTTCTTTTGAAAATGATCTCCATTCTGGTCCTGCATCTTGTAAAGTCTCCGAAATTACAAAACCACATTTTCCACAGAATCTTTCTCCTGTGACATTATCTGTGAGCATACCGTTTTTACCACAACGACCGCAAAGTGTGTCTATATTCGTAATTTCTTGAACCAAAATAATACAGTGTTTCACAACGCTGTTAGTATATAACCTCTTCCAAATTCTTATAAAAAAATTAATTTCTAGCGTAAAATCTCCCTTATTTCTGGTTTTTAGGGCTTGTATTTACTGTGATTTAGTATTTTACCAACATTTTCCAAATCTTATTACAAAAGTAATTTCACCCATTTTTATGACTAGCCATACTGAACCATCTGAAATTTCATCTTCTGAATGGCTATCCTTGAATCAATTTTTACAAGAATTAAAGGAAATCAATACTCAATGTATTTCTGTATATTATCCATATGGAAAAGGACAAAATACGATTCAATTACTACAAGAAACAAACCGTTCTGAATTATTAAAAAAAATTGAAATAAAAATTGGAACAAAAATTTTGGAATTAAAAAAGAACCCTGTATCGGTTGGAAACTTTACTAAAACATTATGTATTTTTGGTTGGATTAAAAATGGAAAAATTGAGATTAAGGTGATTGGGACATCTCAAAAATTACCTTATATCTATATGGTAAATAAAAAACCATATGTTAAACCGTTTTCTGATATTTTAAAAACAAATTATAATGTTTTACTAGTAACTGTTGATCAAAAAACTGCAAAAATACAAAAATTTCACGGTAGTCAAATTATTCAAGAATCTAAACTAAAAATTGATTTACAAGGACGACATAAGAAAGGTGGTCAGAGTCAAGGTCGTTTTTTACGTGCAAGACAAACAAAAATTCATGTCTTTTTCAAAAAGGTTGCAAATAAAGTTAGATTAATGGATAAAGATTCTGAATTGATACTTTTAGGTGGAAATGGTACTGGGAAAACAGAATTTTATGATGAATTAAATTCTCAATTAATTTCTAAATGTAGATTTGTTGAAGGTCTATCTTTTACAACTTCTATTACTGATATTCATAAAATAATTATTCATCATTTGTATAAATATAGAAAAAAACACATGGAGGAATTGATTCAAAAATATGAGAAATTAGTAAAAGATGGATTAACTGCAAAAAGAAATAGTGTTATTTATCGTGCGTTAGAAATGGGTGCTGTTGAAATCTTAATTGTTTCTACAAACTATCACACTCACTCTCAATTTAAAAATATAATCAAAATGCTAGAAATTGCCAAAAAAACATCTTGTAAAATTGAGTTTGCATCTTCTTCAAAAATAATTAAAAAATTAGAAATTGATGACTCTGTATTAGCTATTTTACGATATAAAATAAAATAATTATCTTTAACTAAAAATTCTCTCTCTGATTTCTGGAATGTGTTTGTAAATGATGTCCCTAACTCTCATTTGATCCTCTGCTGTTGGGGGCTTTTCTTGTGCACTTAGTATTGCACCACTCATTCCTAATGCCATTCCCATTACTACTCCATACACAAATTCTTCAGCATTTTCAACTTTTAGTGTATCCTTGTTTTCTCTAATTTCTTCCATATATCCTGGAATTGTAGCTATTGCCCCATTAATTGTCTGTAAGATTATTGCCTCTAGTGGATCTTCACTCATATTTAATTATGTATATGATTCTTAATAAATTTCACCCAAGATTTTAAATCCGTGTATTTTTAAAAATATTATGTTCAAATTTTTTACTGCAAATGAAGCAAATGATGCATTGCCTGATGTAATTAAGAAATTTGAACATGCATTGGCTAAAAAAAATGATATTACAAAAATAGAAAAAGAGTTACAATTTTCTCTGTCGACTACTAATTCTTTTGAAAAATATATGGTATTGAAACAGCAATTAAATTCTACAATAACAAAATTCTATCAATCAATTGAAATATTGGAAAATACTGGTGTGATGATTAAAAGTATTGAACAAGGTTTACTTGATTTTCCCTCTAAAAGATTTGATGAAGAAGTTTGTCTTTGTTGGAAGCATGGTGAAACTGAAATAAAATTTTGGCATGATCGAGATTCTGGTTTTATGGGAAGAAAACCTATTGAAGTTAATGATGAATCTCTAATTTAATACATTTTTAATCTCTAACTCTTTTTTTATCTCTGCAAATTCCACAATGATATGTTTTTTTAAACTCTTCTAAATCTTTATTGAATTCTTGTGTGTTGAAATACGTTTCTCCTGATTTCATCCCTCCTGGAACCTTTTTGTAACAATTAACACATTGTATTTCAACATTAAATTTTATTATTTTTTCATTTTTTTCAATTTTTCCAAATATCATGAGTAGAATTCAATTTATTTTCATATAAAATATTGGATAAAATCCAAACTTATGAATATAATCTTGAAAAAATGGAATCATCCCTAATGATTTCAGTATGGCTACGTGTAATTCGAGTTCGCTTTCTTCTAGCATCCATTATTGCAGTTTCTGTGGGATTGGCTCTGCATTGGTCTCAAAATGGTTCCCTTGATTATTTTGATGTAATTCTGACTTTTGCTGGAGTATTGGCACTTCATGCTAGTGTTGATTTACTAAATGATTATTGGGATTTTAAAAGATGTATTGATACTAAGACAACTAGAACAAAAATGAGTGGTGGAACTGGTGTTTTACCTGAGGGACTGCTAAAACCTTCTTCTGTTTATCGTACAGGTGTTGTATTTTTAATAATTGGTTCTTTAATTGGAAGTTATTTTGTTATTACGGATGGTATTTTAATTGCAATAATTTTGGGGTTTGCTATATTATCTATTTATTTTTATTCAACTAAAATTGTTGATTCTGGTTTAGGTGAATTCTTTGTAGCTGTAAAAGGCTCAATGATTGTTATGGGAACATTTTTTATTCAATCTGGCGAAGTGACTGTTGAATCCATTCTTGCAGGTATTGTTATTGGAACATTATCTTCATTAGTCTTATTTATTGCATCTTTTCCTGATTACGATGCTGATAAATCTAAAGGCCGAAAAACTTTGGTCATTGTAGTTGGAAAGGAAAAAGCAATAAAATTATTTTGGCTTTTTCCACTAGTATCTTATGTTGTAATTTTAATTGGAGTTTCTGTAAACTTATTCCCTTTTTTATCTTTAATCAGTTTACTTAGTTTTCCACTAATGATAAAATCTGGCTTAGGTTTACAAAAAAACTATGATGCAATTGATAATTTAGTTCCATTCATGTCGTCCACTTTACAATTTAGTAGACTAACTGGTATTCTATTTGCTTTGAGTTTTTTAATTCCCTTCTAAACAGACATAAATTTACCACTCTTCTAAACTCATCATGATTTCAGGATTTGCAACAACTGAGGGAACTACAAATTTTGTCCAAAATTCAGGCATAAATTATCTCAATTTTAATAAATTTGCAGATCTTTTTCTTTCTAATGTTGGAATTGGAACTTATCTTGGCGATTCTGATAATAAAACTGATGAATTAGTAAAAAATGCAGTAAAACAATCTGTATTATCTGGCGTAAATGTGATTGACACTGCAATTAATTACCGTGCTCAAAAAGCAGAACGTTCGGTTGGTAAAGCAATATCTGAATTAATTGCTGAAAAAAAAATTACTCGTGATCAAATATTTGTTAGTAGTAAAAATGGCTATGTAACAAATGATGGTGATATTCAAGAGGATTTAATGCAGTATGTAATACGTGAACTTGGCAAACCTGGAATTGTAAAAGAAGGTGATATTACATCTGGTTATCATTGTATGACTACCCCATATCTATCTGATCAATTAGATAGAAGTTTAAAAAATTTAGATTTAGAATGTATTGATTTGATGTATCTTCATAATGGCATTGAGGGGCAAATTAAAGATATTTCAAAAGAACAATTTTTAGAAAAATTAAAATCTGTTTTTGAATTATATGAGCAAAAACGTGATGAAGGAAAAATTAAATTTTATGGTATGGCAACTTGGGAATGTTTTAGAGTTGGAACAGAAAATCCTCAATATCTCTCTCTTGAAAATATTGTTGAAATGGCAAAAAAAATTGGTGGCAATGATCATGGATTTAAATTCATACAGTTGCCATTTAACATGAATTATGATCAAGCATTACTTGCAAAAAATCAATCTGTTCAAAATAAACCTGTATCTATTTTAGAATCTACTGTTACTTTGGATGTTGGTGTGTTTACTAGTGTACCGTTTATGCAAGGCAGGTTACTATCACCTGGTGTAATGCCTGAATTTAATGAGTTGAAACCATCATTACGTGCTTTACAGTTTATTCGTTCATCTCCTGGTGTACTTGCTCCCTTGGTAGGTCAAAAATTACCTGAGCATGTTTCAGAAAATCTGGAAATTATGAATATTCCACCAATTAATAATGATGATTTTTTAGCCTTAGTCAAAAAGCTTACATCTTAATTTTATTTTTAAAATTTTATACAAAGATAATAAGTAGGAGTTTTTTTAGTATTTTGACACTTTGTCTTCTAAGATTTATGATTATGACTCAATTTGTAATTCTATATTGTCTATTGATTCTAAAATTAGATTTGCAGGTGTGATTAATGAAGGTGGTAGATTAATTGCAGGTGGAATGAAAAATGATGTTGAACCTTTAGAAACTCAAAAAGATGATGAACTGATTTTCATGGAGCTCGCTTTGCGTGTAAAAATGAGAAAAGAATTTGATAAACAACTTGGATCAGTTAATT
>CABXPS010000016.1 GCA_902514095.1 uncultured marine group I thaumarchaeote
GTAAAATTAAATACACGAGCAGATGGAACAAAACAGGCAATTGTTATGGTAGATCCAAGAAAGAAAGGAATTGTAGTTGGTAGAGAAGGCAGAAATGCTGAAAAAGCAAGATTATTGGCAAAAAGATATTTCGGTATTAGCAGTGTATTAATTAATAGTCCCGAGAGGGCAACAATGGAGTTATAGAATATGAGAAAATCACCTTTAGGATTATTTGCTGGTAGAGTACTAACCACTAAGAAAAAGAAACAACGCTGGGCAATTTCTTCTTTCAAAAGAAGAAAACTTGGTATTGATGTAAAGGCAGATCCATTAGGTGGTGCACCACAAGGACGTGGTATCGTTTTAGAAAAAGTTGGTATTTCAGCAAAACAACCAAACTCTGCTATTAGAAAATGTGTTAGAGTTCAATTAATTAAAAATGGTAAATCTGTAACAGCATTTTTGCCAAGAGACGGTGCCATGAATTTCATTGATGAACACGATGAAGTTACCATTGAAGGAATGGGTGCAACACAAGGTGGTGCAATGGGTGATATTCCTGGTGTTAGATTCAAAGTTTCTAAAGTTAATGGTACATCACTTCATGAATTAGTAATTGGAAAGAAGGAGAAACCAAGGAGATAGAAATGGCTGAAACAAAAAATTTACTATTATTTAGAAAATGGGATTTATCTGATATCGAAGTTGTAGATCCTGGATTAAAAACTGCCATCTCTTTGAGAAAACAAATTTTACCTTATACTTTTGGTCGTTCTGCATTAAAGAGATTCAATAAAGCTGAAGTTAACATTGTTGAGAGACTAATCAATAAATCAATGCACTTTGGAAAAAAATATGCAAAAAATACTGGTAGGATGACTGGTAAAAAAACTAAATTAGTTAATACAGTAAAAACTGCTTTTGATATTATTGAATTAAAAACGGGACAAAATCCAATTCAAGTTTTAGTTAAAGCAATAGAATTTTCTGCTCCAACTGAAGACACAACTAGAATTGTTTATGGTGGTACCACATACCATGTATCAGTTGATGTTGCACCAATTAGAAGAGTTGACATGGCTTTGAAATTTATTGCTGATTCAGTAAAGGAAGCAACATTTTCTAATCCTAAACCAATTGAAGAGCATTTAGCTGAACAATTAATTCTTGCAGCAAACAATGATTCTAACTCACCATCAGTAAAGAAAAGACATGAGTTAGAACGTATCGCACAAGCATCAAGATAGAATTCTTTCAAATCTATTTTCACCAAATCATTATATTCTAAATTACTTGAATTAGTTTCAAGTAGCCCGATAGTCTAGTGGTCAAGGATTCTGCCCTCTGGATCTCAAGAGTGGATAGGCGGAGACGGCAGTTCGAATCTGCCTCGGGCTACTGTAAAATTATTTTATTCTAACTTCATGTATGGCAGTTGCATAATCACACTTTGCCTTTAATCGCATGTATGGAATTAATTTGTAATTAATTGAATACAATTCATTTTCTCTCAGTAAAATTCCTTTTAGCACCAATGAAACTAACCCTCTTGATGCAACTGTAATTGTTGTATTTTTTTCCTTACAAACTTTTTCACGTTTTTCTTGAAATTGTTTTAGTGAAAATGTAATGTCATTAATTTCTAAAATTAAAGGCCAAATAATTTCTGTCCAAACAAATCTTCTGTTTTCTGTAGCTGCTGCATATTTCCCTTTTTCACTCAACATTAATAAGATCTGCAAAAGCGGTTATAACTGAATACTTGTCTCAAAAAGAAATTCAAGAATCATTAGATTTGTTAGAAAAAGATTGGGATTTTGATCCTATCTTAAGAAAATTTGTACTTGGTAAAATTACTGATGTCACTGATTTTGCAATTAAAGTCAAAGATGTAATTTTTCATGTCCCTTATCTTAATTCTGAAAAAAAATATATTTTATGGAAATGTTTTTGGCCTGATTGCCATAATTGTTGTGATAGACAAGGCAGACTACCATTAACTTCTGATGATTTAATCACCATTGGCAAAGGTTTGAAATACAAAAACACTGCTGATTTTATTAAAAATGAAACTCTAACTGTAACATATGATGAACCTGGTCCATCTGGACAAATGACTACAATGACTACAATTAACCTCAAAAGAAAAACTGATGAAACTGTTGAAGAAGATGGAACCCACATCTCATGTCGATTTTTAGATGATGCAGGTGCATGTAGTATGCATCCTGACAGACCTGGAGTTTGTTATCTATACCCATTTGCTAGCTGGTTAGAAAATGAACAAGGTAAAGCACGTGTGCATGCAACTTATCAATTTACAGGTGATTGCCCTGGATTCTATCTTGCAGATAATTTAGATCAAATGAAAGAAGAACTTCAAGCATACTCCACAACAATTTATGATTATAACATGGCATCAAATCGAACTAATAGAGAAGGATTTAGTGCTGTTAGTTTTTCTTAGAGAAAAAACATACTCATTAAAAGAAATGACTGCAAACCATTTCTATGGAACATATCACCATTAGAGAATCCACTTATGATGATATTCCATCACTTCTTGAATTATTGTATGAACTTGGTAGACCAAAACCGCAAAAAGATAATGACCTCGAGAAATTTACAGCATTACTAAAAAATTACATGCAAGATGATGATAAAAAAATCCTAGTTGCTCAAATTGTTAATTCAAAAATTATTGGTATGATAAGTATAGTATTTCTATCTAGATTGAATCAAAATACATCTGAAATGTATATTCCTGAACTGATTGTTTCACAAAATTATCATTCTAAAGGAATTGGAAAAAAACTGCTTAATTTCTCAATAAAACTTGGAAAAGAGAAAAAATGTCATAGAATGAGACTAGAATCTGGAAATCAACGTATTGAATCCCACAAGTTTTACAAGCATTTAGGATTTGAAGATTCTAGTATTTTCTTTACAAAAAATCTTTAAGCAAATTATGCTTTAGCAACTTTTAGCAAATCTGCAATTCTGATATCCATTCCAAATCTGTCTTCGTTTTTCTTCATGTAACGAAATATTGCCATAAAGTCTGGTAATGCTTTGAGGAAACTGAAATTTTTCTGAATCTTTGCATGTACAAAATTAAAAACCTTGCCATAAATTTTGTAGTGCTCATCAACTGCTTTTTCATATGCTGCAAAGTCATTCATGTTTTTGATGAAAATATCTACACATTGCATACTTGGAATAATTCCTTCACCAAGTAATGCATAGACTGTCCCAATTGATTCTCCAACTCCTACCACTTTGCCTTTGTAAAATGGTTTACACTTGTTTGGAGTTGCCAATCTTATGGGGCGGCCTTTAGTTTGGAGAACTTTACCTCCATGTTTTTTCAAAAATGCATCTGTTGCTTTAATGTGATTTTTATTATAATCTCCTGCACCAATATGTGCCCATTTTTCACCTAACGGAAAATACCAGAAATATCCTGACATTCCTGGGAAAGGTTCAATGTAAAAGTCATCATATGGTACTCCGTTTTCATATTCTACTTTGTATTCATAAGTTGGTAAAAAGAAATCTTGTTCCATCTTTGGCAAGTACACTCTGTTAAATCCAGTACAATCAACTATCATGTCATATTCTTTTTCTAACTCTTCTAGTTTTGGAGCTTTCCCGTAAATAATTTTTGAATCTTTAATGAAATCTTTGATTAGTGCAAGTTTGTTATATGTACACATTCCATGCAATCCAATATCGAATTTAACATCATCATTCATTTTTACATGCATTTTTTTTCCATCATGAATTAGAAAATCATCAAAATTTCTACCAGTCTTTTTACAAAATTCTCTTAGTACTGGTTTGATTGTACCCCATGCACAAATTGAGTCATGTTTTTCTTCTGTAGATCTCTCATAACCTGTAACGTCATGTTCTGAATCTTTTAATCGAGCCATCAAATAACTTCCAGCTACACCCATTCCCATTACAGCAATCTTCAAGATACTTTTGAACTTTCTACCTCTAATAAATAGACTATCTGAAATCTAAATTCATAGTACTAGTTAGCATCATTTGCCACTAGTACAAGTTGGTAGTGCCCGTTATATAGAAAAATTGATTTTAGATAATTACAAGACCAAGTCTCTTATCTGTAACACTAGTTTCAGATCTTAAGACAAAATCACTGTCATCAGAAAAATGGACACTTTCTGATCTTAAGTGACATGGGCTCTCATCGGATCACCTTTTTGGTATTGATCTTAAGCCCATCGGTCTTATTTTTTTTAATTTTTAAAAAAGGGATAATATCTATGGGTAATAGTGTATTATTATGCAAACAATCGTTGTAGTTGCAATTGTAATCGCAGTTGGTATATTCATTGGAATTATAGCGACTGCTGATTATGGTGATTTTGTCAAAGAACGAGAGTTGAGAAATCTAGAGTTATCCTACTATGAACTTCAGCAGAAAATAAAGCAATGTGAAGAACTATCTGGATATTCTCAAGAAACGTGTTACATTGAATTAAAACGATTTGAAGAGTCTCATGAAAAAATGATTCAAAGGTATGAGGGATTTACTGGTCTTGAAGTTTATCATATGGCAAAGGATGGAAAAAATTCTCTAATTCAAAACAACGAGTTTTGGGATTCCTATGAAGAACAAATTCAAAATTGTCGTGAGACTTGGCTTGGTAATGAGGAAGGATTGAATTCATGTATACAGCAAGTTCATGTTGATTTAGATATTGAAAATTAATTTAGTAAACACAATTTAATTACAATGTATTATTGTCCAGAAATTAATTCCCAAACAAATCCAATTATTTCTTTAATCATGTTGTCTATATCTCAAAAACTAGTTAATTTTGTGGGTAAATTACCTCAGACCTTGATCGAACCAAATTTTGACACATCTGGTTAATTCTAAATTTTACAATCAGTACTGTTGCAAGGAGTTTGTAAGATTTGTAGGGGGTTTACTATAGTTCAACTATCCAAAGTAAACATTCCTTATGATTTAGAAACCAAAATTGCATATGTTTGCTCCACGTGTCAAAGTCGCTATTAGTTATTCAATTAGAATTGCTGGTTTGAATGGTCTTGCATGTCTTGCTTTTCCCTTAGGATCATAGATGTCCTCATCAGTTGCTCCAAACACCTGAATATCTACCCCGAACTCTTTTTTGCCAATACTTGCCAACTCTGCAGATAGGAATTGTTTTTCATCAAATTCTTCAGATTCTAATTTTATTGCTTTAATCTCTTCAGATTCTGAATGCAAGTCTTTGATTACTTTTTGAATATAGTCTGGTATTTTTTTAGCATCTGTAGTTTGAGGATCTGCAATTAATTCCTTCATTACTACTCCCATGTTATTTTGACCCCCTACCATAATTCCTAAAATTTTTCTATAAACTTTAGATTTGAATTCGTCCGAGTTTACATAGATTACAATTTTTTGTGGAGTAATTTTTGTAATTTTTAAAATATTTACAATATCATCAATTGTTGATTTTAGTAGTTCTTCGGATTGAATTGATGTGGCATTTACGTCTTCTTTTGAAAATTCAGGCCATGCTGATTTTGCTGCAAGTTCTGTGTATCCTAATTTTTCCCACATCTCTTCAGCTACATGTGGTGCAAATGGAGACAACATTGCCACTCTGGCAGAATTAATTTTGTGTAATATTCCTGAAACATTATCTCTTCTTTTGGCCTCTACTCTCTTTGCATACCAACTCAAATCAGATTCAAATGAAAATAGTATGTCTTGAAGACCTTCACGTAGCCTCATTTTTTCAACTGCTTCTGTAACTTGGGCTATCATACCTTGAGTTTTGGATAAAATCCACTTATCTTCAGCCTCCAAATCCCCAATTTGTGTTGCTTTGAGGGTACTGCATTCTTCTAAAAGTGCTTCAAGCTTGTTTTGAATACCTGTCACGCTATCCATATTGAAATCAGCGTCTTGAAGCAATTCAGCTGATGAGATAATTGCTAATCGGATTGGGTCTGCCCCATAATCTTTGATTGCAGTTCGAAGTGGAATAATGTTTCCCATACTCTTACTCATTTTTGCACCATCCATCATTACAGAACCATTGACAACAATTTCTTGCGGCCATAATTTTTTCTCAAATATTGCAACGTGGTTTAAGACAAAAAATGACAAGTGATTTTGAACTAGGTCTCGTCCTGAATGTCTTGAATCAACTGGATAAAAGTATAGGAATTCTTTTTTGACCATACCAATTACATCTTCAGATAATTTTGATGTGCTAACAGCTAATGAGATGTCTCCCTTATCTAATAAAACATAATCAAAGAATTCTTTTGTAAGGTTTTCAGGTTTTAGTGTTCCATCATTTACAAATCTTGACATGGTATAATATGCCATGTAAATTACACTGTCAGAGAGACTCTCAACAATCCAATCTTTGTCCCATGGTAGTTTAGTTCCTAACCCTTGTTGTCTTGCACATGCTCTTTCGTGTAGCCAATCAATTACCTCTTTGAACTCTGTTGTAATTTTATTTGGTAAGATATTCATTTCATCAAAACAATTTCTTGCAGTTTCTTTCCATTCTTCATCTCCGTAATTCAAAAACCATTGATTGTTCAAAACTTTAACAACACATTCTGTTCCACAACGACATTTTACTGGAGCATTTTCAAGTACTGGGAATTTTTCTAGATGTTTATTTTCCATTAACCAATCTCTAACTTTATTTCGTCCAAACTGAACTTTCTCATTTTGGAACTCTCCACATTTGTCATTTAGTTTTCCATCTGTGAACTCCTTGAGGTATAGCTCGTTTGTTGCTTCTTCTAATTTCTGGTCAGATTGGTCTGATACTCCCATTTTTTCACAAATCTCTTTTGCAGGAATTTCTCCATATCCTTCTGTGGTAATGATTGGAATAGGCTCAATTTTTAAGGCTAATTCGTGATTTTTAGCCTTGAGGTCCATTAATGCCTGGTAGTCTTTTGGTGCGTGAGCTGGAACTGACATGACTAGACCTGTTCCAATAGCAGGCTCTACGAATTCTGCTTCTAAAATTGGAATCTCTTGATTGTTGTGAAGTACTGTGGCATATTTTCCAATTATCTCAGTTCCTGCAATGTCTCCCTCAATTGTAATTTCTTTTCCAAAGAATTCTATTTTATTTGCACATTCTTCAGATACAATCCATTTCTCATTATCTGCTTTGATTTTTTTGTAAATGGTATTTGGATTAACCCAAAGATTCGTTATACCAAAAATTGTTTCAGGACGAAGTGTTGTAACTGGAAATATGTATTCGCCAAACTTGAATTTGACTAGATGATTCTTGTCATCAATTTTTGGTTCAACGTCTCCCATTGTATCGTGTTGGGATACTGGGTTTTGATCACGTGGACACCATCCTACTGGATGTGAACCTTGAATGATTTTACCATTTTCTTTTAGAGTTGTAATTTGCCATTCAATAAATTTCTGATAACCTGGAACAATTGTTGTAAACTCTCTTCTCCAATCTATAGAGTATCCCATCTCCATCATTCCTGCTTTGATTTCTTCATGGAAATAATCTGCAATCTTTATTGGCTCAACAAATGTTTTGATGTCTTCTTCTGGAACATGGTAAATGTTTCGTAATCCATCAAGAATTTCTTTTTCTTGGGATTGAATTCTTTTTGCCATTCCTAAAACTGGAGTACCAGTATAGTGAAATCCCATTGGGAACAATACGTTATACCCTTGCATTCGATAAAATCTTGCATGAACATCAGCTAGTGTGTATGTTCTTCCATGTCCAATATGTTGTGGTGAGTTTGGATATGGATAAGCTACTGTAATGAATTTTTTTGGTTTCTCATTTGGATTTGTCTCAAAGTCTTTTGACTCGTTCCATCTAGCTTGCCATTTAGTTTCAATTTGGTTCCAGTTAATTTCCATTTTTCATTTATCCTAAAATCATTGATTTTGCTTTTAGTATTGCAGTGTCTTTTTTAGATGTGTCTTTACCTCCACCTTGAGCAAATTTAGCATCACCACCACCAGAACCACCTAAAATTGAGGCTATTTCCTTGGCAATTTCACCTGCATTTATGCCTGATTTCTCACCTGCAAATATCATTACGCGTATAGTTGGACCTGCTTCAAAAATTCCACAAAATGCAGCAGTATCATCTTTTGCAACTAATTTCTTTCCAAAGTTTTGATGGAAATAATCATCATAATTTTCATCTGCAGTAAAACAAAGTTTTCCATTTATTGCAATTCCTTCAGATTCTAATGATTCTCCAGATAACACTTTTTCTATGAATACTGGAATCTTCTCTCTTGTTTTATCTTTATTTTCTTCTCTTGCTTTATCTTTGATTTCTTTTTGTACTGATTCTTCTTTGTTTTGTGTTTGAATAATTTCTTGTTGCTTTACATATTCTTGTGCTGTTGGACCTGACACAAATTCTAATCTGACAACTCCATCTTGAATTCGTTTTGTTCTTGTAATTTTAATTAGTTCAATATCTTTAGTTTGCTTTACATGAGTTCCACCGCAAGCTTCAACATCAAAGTCTTCAATTGATACAATTCTAACTGACTTTACTGGAACAACTCCGCCTTGGTAAATTTTAAAGCCATACTTTTGTTCAGCAGTTCCTCTATCGTAATTTTCTATAGTTACTTGCATGTCTTTTGCAATGATTTGGTTTGCAGCTTTTTCAATATCTGCCACTTCTGAATCAGTTAGTGATGAGTGATGAGTGATATCTAATCTGGCATGATCATCTTCTTTGAATGCAGAGTGTTGCCATATCCAAGATCCTAATACTTGTCTAGCTGATGAGTTTAGAATGTGTGTACTAGTGTGGTTTTTTGTAATGTTTGCACGTCTAACTGAATCTACTTTACATGATACTGTATCTCCTTGAGATGGTATGCCTCCTTCTAATTCGTGTAAAATAACTCCACCATGTTTGTTGACGTCAATCACTTTGAAACCTGCTATGGTTCCGTGGTCTGGTTCTTGTCCTCCTCCACGTGCGTAAAATGATGTTCTATCTAACACAATTCCTTTTTCAAATACTTTGAGAACTTTTGCCTCAAACTCCATTGGGTCATCTTTGTAAAACAGCATGTCAGTTTCTGGAATGTTTTCTAAGGAAAGTTGCTCCATTGCTTTTTTCTTATCTGATTGATGTAAATCTGATAATTTTGCATAAAATGATGATGGGATTTCTGAAATTACTTCTACTTCTTTGAGGTATTCAGGTGTAATTCCATCTGATTCGTATAGTGTGATTAATTCATCAACTGTTGGTGCCCTTCCTTTGTCTTTGAGTTTGATTGCCATTTTACCCATTCTTGACTTTGATTCAACATATCTTTGAGATTCTAACTCTAAGATGGTCTTCACATCTTGTCTTTTTGATTCAAGTTCTGGGTAGGTATCTTTGAGATAGTCAATGTGCATGTCAATTAATTCATCAATGTCTAGTTTGAGATTCATTCTGTCTATTGTTCCATTAATTCGTCTTAACATCATTCGAAGATTATAGCCTCCGCCAACATTGCTTGGTAATGCTCCATCTGTAATTGCAAAAATCAAAGTTCTCAAATGATCTGCGATCAAATACATTCCTTCAAGTGGTGTGATGATTCTGTTAAGTTGGTCTTCAGTTAATCCTGTTGTCTTGATAGTCTGTTTTCTAACTTCTGTCAAGTCATCATAAATTTCTAAGTTCTTTGCAATTGTTGTAAAATAATTTCTAAGCATTTCTGAATTTGAATCAATTCCAATTTTTCCCATAAGGTGATTAGTTATTGGACCAAAGCAGCAGTCATATGCAGTGGGAGTACCTGTTGTAATCCACGCAAATCTTTCTAGTCCTGCCCCCATATCGATAATTTTTTGATCAAGTGTTGTGTGCTGTCCCAATTCTCCTTGAAATTCTGTAAATACTGCATTGCCAAGCTCCAATCCTCTAACAAAATATTCTAATGATGAACCAAATGAACCTCCACCTGCCCACACATCTTCAACAAATACCACTTCTTCTTTTTTAATTCCAAATTGCTGTGTCAATAATCTAAAATCTAAATCAACACATTCATCTTTCCAGTACCCTCCATTATCTGGAATGCTGTGTTGTCCAATCATACAAAAACTAGAAAAGTGTCTGCCAGTAACTCCTACGTTTTCTAAATCTTTGAAACGTAAACATGTTTGTGGAACTACTAGGGGATTTGCAGGAAATTCAAATACGACTTTTGAACCCATCACTCTTTGAAAATCAACTACTGATGCAATTGTAAAATACAAATCATCACGCCATCTGCATACTACTGGATATCTACTAACTGAGGTATGGTTATTTTTTACAAAAAATTCTTCAACTTGTTTCCAAGCTTGTGTGTAATCAAATCGTTTTGTTGTTGGTGGTTCTCCAATGAATGAATATGTGTCAGTTCCATCATCTGGACAAAGTGTTCTATTTGCATCCAAAGTCCAAAAGAATTTGCCACACTTTGTGCAACCTTTTCTGATAAATCCTTGTTCTTCAAATAATTTGACTTTGTAGTATCTATCAGGATCTGCTGAAAATTCTTTTAAAATCTGATTTTTGTCCAACGTTGAGAGATGCTACTTTCCAATATTAAGAATTGTCGATTAATGATTACATTAAATACAATCTATTTGATACTCTAATCATGTTTGGAAGTAAACCTACTCTTAAAGAAGGAACTCATATTTTCTCAATTAAAAAAAATGGTGAATTTAATGACTTTATTTTTGGTGTTGTAACTGGTATTGATGATAAAAAAGTAGGTGTTAATGGTGTAATTGTCAATCCAATTGGTCTCAAAAATAAAATATCTCAAGGAAAAACTGGTGAAAGATCTAATGAGATCCTTACTCACCCAACTCCTGATAATGTTGTTTTAGCATTGGTGTATAGAGTTGAATCTGAGAATTTTGCTGAAGTTTTAGATCTTGATGTTGATAAATGTGATATCATTCCGCCAAAAATTTATCTAATGCTTGATGGTTGGATACGCGAATCTATTCCTGAATTCATTAACAATGTTTTGTCTTTGGCTCCAGGTACTGAAAGAGATGAAGCAAAACGAATTTTAAAAAATAGAATGGAAACTTTAACGGATCCAAATCTAAGACGAACTTTGTATGCTGTTTGTAGAAGTCTTAAAATTCTAAATTAAATATCTAATTTCAGGCGTAACTTCTCCATAGTTTTATATTATGCCCTAAGAGATTCATGGTACAATGGAATATGTTTACGCTGCTTTACTTCTTCACAAACTAGGCAAAGAAGTTAATGAGGCAAACCTCAGTTCAGTTGTTAAATCATCTGGTGCTGAAGTTAATGAAGCCCAAGTTAAATCTCTAGTCGCAGCCTTAGCCGATGTTAACATCGATGAGGCAGTTAAAGCCGCACCTGTAGCAACAGCAGCAGCCGCACCGGCAGCAGCAGCCGCAGCAGATGCACCAGCAAAAGAAGAAAAGAAAGAAGAACCTAAAAACGAAGAAGCCGCCATGGAAGGATTATCATCCTTATTCGGCTAAGCAACTTTATTCTTTCAACTTAATTTTATACTTATTTTTGTTAATCTTAATTACTCTGTATGTGATTTTTGTATTTGTTGACAGAATTTTCTTTTACCTCTGAATTTTTTATTTATGTTTTAGATCTGTTTGGTACTGTAGCATTTGCAATTACTGGTGCTTTTAAGGCAATTGAGAGAAAATTTGATGTTGTAGGAATTTTGTTACTTGCAACTATTACTGGTGTTGCAGGTGGTACGATTAGAGATGTAATTTTAGGTAGAATCCCTAACTCCATATCTGATCCCACTTATGTTATTGTAACAATCGCATCTGGAATTATAATCTTCTTTTTGTATTCTCGTTTGAAAAAACATTGGAATCTCTTTTTGAAATTTGATGCCATAGGATTAGGAGTGTTTACAATTATTGGAGCAACTTTTGCATACAATATTTTTGGATTAAATTTTTTGGCAATTTTATTGGCAGGTATTTTGACTGCTGTTGGAGGAGGTATACTTAGGGATATCTTTGTCAATCAAGTTCCTATAGTTTTTGTAAAAGAATTCTACCTTTCTGCAAGTTTTATTGGTATTGTAGTGTTTTCTGTTATTTTGTATTTTACAGATGACCTATACTATGCTACTATTGTTGGAATAATTCTAACTACTTCTTTGAGGTTAATTGCAATGAAGTATAATTGGAATTTGCCTAAGGTAAAAAATACCGATTGATTATGCTGGTGTGTAATCTTTTGCTTGACCTGCTACGCCTTTAGCTTGTGCATCTGCTTTTTGTAAAATTTGTTCTTTTGTTTCATCTGTCATGAAGCCTGATTCAATAGATACTGAGCGTGCAGATTGTGCTGCTTTTGTAAGAATCTGTGTAACATTATCTGCAGTGATGTAGCCTGCCTCAATTGATAGTGATACTGCTTCTTGGTGGAATTGTGCAAATGCATCTCTTGTTTTCTCAACATCTACTATCATGTCTTCTTCAGTGTATTTGAGACCCTCTTCAACTGCTGAATAAAGTGAAATTCCTGCTTCTACTGGTTTGATATCTAATTTACCTAAAATTGCTGCTAATTTTTCATTAATTGCTTCGCCTTTCTTTGCTGGTGTTGTATCTTTTGCAATCCAAATTGTTCCTTGATCAATTTTTGTTGGAATTTTTGCATCTTTGAATTCTGTAAGCATTGGTCCTGGTGCAATTCCTGTATTTTTAGCAGGTACTACAATATCGATACTTGCAATATCTCCTGCACGTGCACCCATCATTACTTTGTTTTTGCCCAATAGTACGTTTAGTTTGAATGGTGACATGTTTGTAAAAATGAATATCAATTGTTCTTTTAGTTCTAGGGATATTTCTTTCATACCTGGAATCTCTAATGTTTCAAGTGCTTTTTTTGCAACATTATTTTTAACACATACAAATTCTACTTCTCCTTTCAAAGTTTTTCTTAATGGTAAAATTTGTGTAGAACGAACTTTATTCATTTTAATTATTGAAATGGTTTTGTATTTTTTTGGTAACTCTATTAATTGCTGATACATTTCTGTTTTTCTTTTTGGATATTTAGTTCTATTTTCATGCATGTTTCTTCTTTATCTCCTGGAGTTGTTTTTGTGGTTTACCCATTGTAGTTTTTACCATGATTTTTTTAATATTTTTTTCACCGTTTGGTAATTTCTTTTCTATTGCACTAAGAACAGTAAATGCGTTAATTGCTAAATCTGCATCTTCCATTGATTCATCACCAATTTTACATGATATTGATAATGATGCTCTTGTTCTAACTTTAATTGATGTTCTAAATCTTGCAAGGAATGCTTCAATTGATGCATTAAATGGAACTGGTGTTGGCATTTTTCCTCTAGGGCCTAAAAGTTGACCTAATGCTTTACCTACTGTTGGCATGATTTTTGTATCTGCTAAAAAGAAATCATATTTGTTAATGAATTTTCTAGATTCTCTTTTGTTAGATTCATACTTTGTTAATTCTTCATTTCCAATTACTACATCTGCTTTTGCTGTCTTTGCTTTTTGACTCATATCTCCTGTAGCAATTACACACACTGTTGCAGGTGAACTTGTTTTTGGAAGTTGAACTACCTCGTTGATGGCAAATCCTTTTTTGACATCAATATCTTTGAAATTAATAATTAACTCAATTGATTGCTTGAATTTTCGTTTTTTAGAGTCTGTTTTGATCTTTGTGATCAATTCTCCAAATTGTGCTTCTGTAATCATTACGAACAATTTCCAGAAAACCTACTTAAAATCGTTTAGGGGTTTGAGATTTGTCTCTCTTTTATTTTAAAAAATTTCATTTTTTATACCTAATAATTATAATTTAGAGGCAAATTTTTGTTAAAACTTACATATATTAAATGACAATCTCCATTTTCTAACACATTGCATCGTTTTGATGACCTTGACATGAAATTATTATTTGAATTAACTCAAGATGGATCTATTTCTGTTCCTACACTGTCTAAAAAACTTGGAATTAATGCTTCTGTACTGTATAGTAGAATTAAGCGATTAATGAAAAAGAAATTAATCAAAAAATTTACTATTGAAATTGATGAATCTCTTTTGGGTATTGGAGTAAAAGCATCTGTTGGCATTAATCGAGATCCAAAACTAAAAGAAACAATTCATAAACAATTCATGGAAACATCTGAAGTTGTTTCTATACGTGAAATTACTGGTAGATTTGATATTATGATTGATGTTTATGCTAAAAATCTTGAGGCTTTACATACTGTAGTTATTGAAAAAATTGGAAAAATTGAGGGTATTCAAAATACTGAAACCTTTGTCGAATTACAAAAAACAGACAAAGAACCTGTTTATCTTACTGAATAATTATTGGAATTTTTGATCCCATTTACCTTCATTGATTTCAGCAGTAACTTCTTTTGGAGTTTTTCCTTCTACTTTAACTCCTAATGCTACACATGTACCAATGATGGTTTTTGCAACTGATTTTAATGATGATGCGTAAGATTTTTCGAGTTTTGTATTTGCTACTTTGATAATTGAATCCATTGTGACATCTCCGGCCCATTCAGTACCTGAAGTACTCGAGCCTTTTTGAATTCCTGCTTCTTTCATGATTAATGCTGCAGCTGAAGGAATGCCAATTTCAATTTCATATTTTTTTGTATCTGTATCTACTATGACAGTTACTGGAACTTTCATTCCCTCGAAGTCTTTTGTTTTCTCATTAATTGATGCGATAACTTCCATGATGTTAACGCCTAGAGGACCTAATGCTGGACCTAATGGTGGACCTGCTGATGCTCCTCCTCCTGTTACAAGTGATGATACTTTTTGTTCTCCCATTATCTATTCAACTCAAAATCAAAATTTAATCCTTCCTAAGCTCCACTCGAAAGCTTTAGGTAGTTTGCATCTACTGTTACTGGCAATTGATATGATGCATCTAGTAAGACAACTGTGGCTTCTTCTTTGTCTGTATCTATTCTAGTAATTGTTGCTTTCATTCCTTTGAATGGACCGCCAGTAATTTCGATAATGTTATCCACTGCTAATGTTAAAACTGTTGATTTCTTGACAAGATAACCTTCTATATCTTCAAATGCTAATTCTCCTCTTAATTGACCGCGAATGTGTCTAACACCTTCAACTGCTAAATATGCATCGCTAGGATTAACTGCTTCAATTACTACATATCCTTTAAGATCACTTACCCAAAATACTGATTGAATGTTAATTTGGTTAGCGTTGGCTTTAGCTTCTAATAATCTCATTACCACTTTTTCTTGTCCTCCTGTGGTTCTAATTGCAAATAAGTGTGATTTTATTTCTTCAGACAATTTTATCGACCAAATGTAACTACCGAAAAAACAAATTGAATTATAAATCCAATAGTACCAACTCCTGCAATTCCAGTTAATACTAATCTCAAATGTTGTGTATATTCCTCTTTATCAGGTTTTTTAGTCATCTTTAATGTATTCGCACAATTCTTCAAAGTCTGCTTCGGGTTCATTGGTGGAAATTAATAAGGTGTCCTTATATTCCTTATCTCATGGAACTTTTAATTGCATATCGAGATGACCCTGCAGGTTACAATATGGCAAATTTTCTTTCACAAAAAATGACTTTAGATGGTGATATTTTCCGTGGAAAATATTATGATTTGATCATAATTTCAACTCCTGTCATTTCTGCTGATTGGCTTGAAGAAAAATATGATTATGATGGATTTGTATTTCTTTCAAAACATGCTGCAGAATCTGGTGTGTTGGCATTAACTTGTCATAGTACGGGAAATTTTTCTGAAGCTAAATTTGGTGGTAATGATAGGCAAGTTGCTATCCCTCATCCTGATCTCCAAAAAGCATATCTTCAAACATTGCAAAAACATCAATCTGAATTTTCAGAATTTCAAATAACCATTGAAGCTACTCATCATGGTCCTACTGCTTTAACTAAACCTACAATTTTCATAGAGATTGGTACTACTGAAAAACAATGGACTGATGTTTCATTGTGTCATTCTGTTGCCAAGTTAGTTCACCATGTTTTTTCTAATAATATCTCTGAAAATCCTGTAGCAATTTGTTTTGGTGGCACTCATTATCCATCAAAATTTACTCATGAATTACTTGAAGGTAGATATTCTCTTGGAACCGTAATTCCCAAACATACATTGGATGAACTTGATGAAGAATTATTTTTACATATTATGAAACAAAATAATATGGCAAAATTTGCTCTTTTAGATTGGCGTGGATTAGGATCAAATAAACAAAAAATTCTCAATTTCCTTGAATCTACTTCACTTGAAATAATAAAATTATGAATCTTGAACATAAAGTTTACAAAAAATTACTAGATGTACCAAAAGGTCAGATTACAACTTATGGCGATTTGGCAAAAGCTGTAGGATTAAAAAATGGTCCAAGAATTATTGGAAAAATTATGAACAAAAATCCTTACCCTGTTCTGGTTCCATGTCATAGAGTTGTAATGTCTACTGGTAAAATTGGTGGTTATGCATATGGTGAACATGTCAAAACAAAAATGCTTAGTGATGAGGGTATAGAAATCATAAATGGTAGTATTGAAAATTTTGATAAAAAATTATTTAAATTCTAATTTGTTCTTTTAGTTTTGATTTCATCCATCAAAGTTCTCAAGTGAGCTTTATTTCTAACTGTGTTTCCACCTACTTTTTTGTATAATATCCAAAATTCTGGATTAGTCAAATCTTTTCTATCTTTTGCAATTTTTAATAATCTTCTTAGTGCACGCACTTTTGCAACATATACCGTTTTTTTACCTACTCTTGCACCTTTTGTTCCTTGTTTGGAACCTTGTGTTGTGCCTCTTTTCTTTCTTTGATCTAATTTGTGTTGTGCTCTTCCTCTTGATGTTCCAGTAAATGATTTTATCTTAATTGTATTTGCTGTAATTAAACTACGAATATTTTCTCTAGTAATTGCATCTGCGATATCATCTAAGTGGTCTGCATCAAATTTTATCCTATGAATTCCGACACCAGTAACTCTGGAGGTCAGTCTTTTTTTTGCTCTAAGATTAACTACCAATTACACTCACTCTTGCATTAAATATTTTAAATTTCTTTTCAACTGCTTTAGCGACAATCTCTTTTCTCTTTTTAGTGCCGACACTATGTCCAAATCTTACACCATCTTTCTTTGGATCTAATTTTTCTAAATCTGACATATTGAAAACTAAATTATCTGTAAATCCTGAAGGATGTAATCCTTTTGCATCTCTAGGTCCACCATATCCAACTTTAACTAAACCTGGACGACCTCTGCTCTTTTGTTTTCTTTGATGATGATCTATGCCCTTTGGTTTTCTCCAATTAGTTTGGAGTCTAACATAACGCCAACTTTCTGGTCTGACAAAATCAGGATTGTGTTTTTTTATTTCCTGTCTTTTCTCGATCAATTCCTTGTTGATTGGCATGGAACTAAGTCTTGAATTTTGGAATAAATACGTTCCTAGACCTGAAAAAATTCAACATGGAAAAGAGATAATAAGGAAAATCGAAGCGGATCTAAATATCTTATGACCCTTGGATTTGCTCAAACACACTATAGGAGAATAGAATATTGACAGAATTACTAGGTAGATCTACAACTGAACAATTTTTAGCCCAATTAACGGCTTTTGGAATCAATCCATCCAAAGTTCATAGAAATTTACCTACTGATAAAATGGTGGCTATTTCTGTTGATAGAAAAGAAGGTGTTGTAAACTCCACAGGTTCTCTTTCAGTTGATACCGGAAAATATACTGGTAGATCCCCTGATGATCGATTTATTGTATATGATGATAAAACCCATGATACTATTGATTGGGGAAAAATTAACCATCAATTTCCAAGTGGTAAATTTGAAAAACTTTTTGAAAAGATGAAAGACTTTGTTGCTAACAAGGAACTTTTTGTTTTTGATGGTTTTGTAGGAGCTGACCCTGAAACTCGTTTACCTATTAGAGTAATTAATGATCATGTTTGGCAAAATATGTTTTCAAGTAATTTGTTTATTCGACCTACCGATGAGGAATTAGAAAAACATGAACCTGAATTTACTATTTTATGTATTAATGATTTCTTAGCAGATCCTGAAGTTGATGGAACCAGAACTGATGTCTTTATTTTAATTGATTTAACAAGAAAAATTGTTTTAATTGGTGGTACTGAATATGCTGGTGAAATGAAAAAATCAATGTTTGGTGTAATGAATTTCTTATTACCAGACCGTAATATTTTCCCAATGCACTGTTCTGCAAACATTGGTGAAAAAGGAGATACTGCATTATTCTTTGGATTATCTGGAACTGGTAAAACAACTCTTTCAGCAGATCCTAATAGAAAATTAATTGGTGATGATGAACATGGTTGGTCTGATAATGGAACATTTAATTTTGAAGGTGGATGTTATGCAAAATGTATTAATCTTAGTCAAGAAGCAGAACCTGAAATTTGGAATGCAATTAAACCTGGTGCACTTTTAGAAAATGTTGTCTTAAATGATAATGTTCCAGATTATGATGATAATTCATTAACTGAAAATACTCGTGTTGGTTATCCTTTAGATTTCATTCCAGGTGCTGTAATTCCTAGTGTTGGTGGAAATCCACGCATTATTGTATTTTTGACTGCAGATGCTTTGGGTGTATTGCCTCCTGTTTCTAGGTTAACCAAAGAAGGAGCAATGTATCATTTCATGTCTGGTTATACTAGTAAATTAGCAGGAACTGAAAGAGGCATCAAAGAACCAAAATCTGTATTTTCTCAGTGTTTTGGAGCCCCATTCATGCCTAGACCTGCTTCAGTTTATGCAAAACTTCTTGGTGAAAAAATTAATCAACATAATACTGTAGTTTACCTTGTCAATACTGGCTGGTCTGGTGGTCCATATGGTGTTGGTAAACGAATAAAGATCAAATACAGTCGTGCAATGGTTACTGCCGCAATTTCTGGTGCACTTGGTATTGTAAAATATCGTCACGATGATTTACTTAATCTTGATATTCCAACAGAAGTTGAAGGTGTTCCGTCTGAAATTTTAGATCCAAAACATACTTGGGTTGACAAAGACTCCTATGATCTTTCTGCCAGAAAACTAGCTCAAATGTTTGTTGAAAACTTTAAGAAATTTGAAAATGTTTCAGATGATATAATTACAGCAGGTCCTAGTTATTCTGTATAACTTATTTTCTAATAATTAATCCTACAATTCCAATAATTATAATCATTGAAACTATTAGTATAATTTGTTTTTCTGGAATATCTCTTAATTCTGATTTTTCTATTTTTTCTGAAAGTGAATTAATTTTAATTGTGTTAAATGCATCAGATGTATTTCCATTAATTTTGATTTTAGCATCTATCCAATATTCCCCATTTTCATAGATCTCTAAAGATGTTTTTTTATCTGGTATTGTACTAATTGTATCTGAATTTCCATTTTTACTATTTGTGATTGTAATTTTTGCAAAACTCCATTCATCTGGATGGTTGATTTCGAAAAATAATTTTTCATTTTCTTGGATTATGGAAATTGAACCTTCTGTGTGGTGGATAAGCACTGGAATTGTATATTGTATTTTATCGTGATTGATGAATATTTTTCCTTCATGTTCTCCATATCTTTCTTCAACTATGTTTAATCCAATTTGTAAATTATTATTTTTAATATCATGTGTAAATTCTATGAATTTTGGTCCCTCAAATCTAACATCAATTTTTTCTAAATTCCCTTCAATTAATTTCAATTCTAATTGTTCTTCTATTGAGGGTTGATCTTTTGATAAATTAATGACAAAATTTGTTGGATTGATTATTAATTTTGCATTATAGGCATTTGCTATGTCTAGTCTTCCTGAACCTGATTCATGTAATGAGAATTCTTGCCCATAGGCATCTGAAACTGGTTGAACTGTAGTGACTAACAATGATTTTATTTCATGGTTTTCTAATTCTGGATTTTTTTGTAGTAATAATGCTGCTGCACCACTAACATGAGGTGCTGCAAAACTAGTTCCACTAGTGAAGTTATAGATTCCATTGTTTTGTGTAGTGTTAATGTAAGCTCCTGGGGCTACCATATCTGGTTTAATGTAAAATGGTGATACTGGTCCTCTTGAACTAAAATGTGCTATAAAATCTGGATTGTAAAATAAATACATTATTCCTTCATCATCCCTTTCAATTGATTCAATAATTTCTAGTCCTTCTTCTCTATCTATTGAAACTACTGGAATTTGTGGAATATATCCTGGTTCTGAAAACTCATGAATTAATTCACCTAAAAAAATCCCTGGCTCATTATTATAAACAATTAATGCTTTAGCTCCTGCATTTGCAACATTCATTTCTTTAATTGAAAAAAATAATAATTCTCCTTCTACATTGCTGCCTCTTTCTACAATTACTATTGCATCTTTAACATCGATATCTTTTAAGTCCTTGATTTTACCATAACCTGCAAAAATTATTTTTTCAGTTATTGGTTCATTTGTTTTTGAGGATCCCACCATTGGAATTACTGTATATTGTTTTTCATTTATTTCCAATGTTGCAATTAAACTTGAAGTCATGTTGTTGTAAGTTGCACCAACTGTAATTGATTCAAAATTTTTTCCTGGACTTCCAATCGTTTCAAATTTTGGTCCATCATTTCCTGCAGCTGTCACCACAAAAATTCCATTATTTAATGCGTGATTTACTGCATTGTCTATTTTTGAATTAGTTTTGTTTACTCCTAAACTGATATTGATAATATCTGCTTTATCTTCAATTGCTTTTTCAATTGCTTTTCTGATTAATTCTGATGATACTCCTTCCCCATCTTCTGATACTTTGTAAGCTAGAATTTTTGCTTTAGGTGCAACACCTAACAAATTTCCATCTGCTGCAATTATACCTGCAACTTTAGTACCGTGCCCATTGTTATCCATTGGTAGCTGATCTTCTTGAATGAAATTATATCCTCCAATTATTTTTCCATCTGGACCCCATCCGAATAAATCTGGATGATTAAAATCTACACCAGTATCGATAACTGCTATTTTAATTCCAGTTCCATCAATTCCGTTCATTCTTGGAATTTCAGTACCAATGTATGGTACACTATTTTCAATGTATGTTTTAATTTCATTTTGTGATTGAATTGATTGTGATACAATAACGCTAGATAGTAAAATTAGCGTTATGGAAAAAATTAGTAATAATTTCATGAATTTTTTAGTTTTTTAACAAGTAAAAATGAATTGTTTACTAAAGCAATAAATGGAATAAATTTTAAAATATATCATGGGAAAATACACACTTCCTGAAATGCCATATGCTTATGATGCATTAGCACCTCACATTGATGCACAAACAATGGAGATACATCATACAAAACATCATCAAGCATATACTGACAAATTAAATGCAGCCCTTGAAGCATGTCCTGCTGATATTCAAGAAAAAGATATCTTAGACATCTTATCTGATATTAATTCAGTACCAGAGGCCCAAAGAGGAGCAGTTAATTTCAATGGTGGTGGTTATGATAACCACAGGTTATTTTGGAATAACATGAAACAAAATGGCGGTGGAGACCCTGGAGGATCAATTGCTGATGCAATTAACGATTCTTTTGGAAGCTTTGCTGACTTTAAAGAGAAATTCACATCTACTACTGCAGTAATTCAGGGTAGTGGCTGGGGATGGTTAGTATACAATCCTTCAACATCTAAAGTTGAATACAAATCAATGCCAAATCAAACTAGTCCAAGAACTGAAGGATTGGTCCCGTTATTGGGTTGTGATGTTTGGGAACACGCATACTATCTAAATTATCAAAACAAAAGACCAGTATACATTGCTGCATGGTGGAATGTAGTGAACTGGGATGAAGTTGAAGATAGATTCTCTAAAGCAAAATAAAGTTAGATCTTTATTTTTTATTTATTTTTTATTTTCTAAATTTAGCTCATGAATGAATTTATAACCATCTCAGCATGATCTGTTGTACATGAGTGAACAACAGGCTGAACAATTGATGCAACAGATGCAAATGCTTGAAACATACTTTTCTGATTTATCTCAAAGAGAAGGAACTTTTGTAAGTATTTTGAGGGAAGCTACTGCTGCTATTGAATCAATAAAATCACTTGGAACTCAACCTGATTCTGATACTTTAATTCCTCTTGGAATGGGAGCTTATATTCCAACAAAAATTTCATCCAATAACAAAATTGTTGTAA